>DASQTR010000433.1:0-3572 GCA_035641795.1 Ilumatobacter sp. | reverse complement strand
TCAACGAGCTGGTCACACTGCTCGGATGGATCTGGCCGCTCGAAGTGGCCGTGCTGCTACTTCCAACGGGCATGCTCAGCGTGTGGTCCGGCGCCGTGGACGACGGCTGGAATGGCACCCTGGGATGGTTTTGGGGTGCCTGCGCGATCGCGACGATCGTGCTCGTCGTCGTCACCCGTGAGGCGCTCAAGGAGCGTCAGTACGCGGCTGTCATGGCCGCCACCGGCCTTCTTTACCTGGCAATCCTCACCGCGTTCGGCACCGATCTCGTCGCCCGTGCCGTGCTCGCCGGCTGACCGGCGACCATCGTCACACCTCCGCGTGCGTCTGTGCAGTACCCCTGATCGGGCATGATGGAGATATGCCACGTCCAGTCTGGAACGGCACGATCAGCTTTGGATTGGTCGCGATTCCGATCAAGCTCTTCCATGCCGTGCGTAAGCAAGGGGTTTCGTTCAACCAGCTCGACGACCGTTCGATGGCGCGCATCAAATACAAGAAGGTGAGCGCGGTCGACGGCGAGGAGGTGCCCGAGGAGCACATCGTCAAGGGCTACGAGGTCTCCAAAGACCGCTACATCGTCATCGACCCCGACGAGCTCGAGCCGTTCATCCCGTCCGCTACCCGCACGGTCGAGATCGAGGAGTTCGTCGATCTCGACGAGATCGACCCGGTCTACTTCGATGCCGCGTACTACGTGGCGCCCGGTCCGACCCCCAAGCCCTACGTGCTGCTCGCGAAGGCGATGGAGGAGAGCGGCAAGGTGGCGATCGCCCGGTTCGTGATGCGTAACAAGCAGTACACGGCGGCGATCCGCGCAGAACAAGGCCGGCTCGTGATGTCGACGCTGTCGTACGCCGACGAGGTGATCGACCCGGCGGAGATCGACGAGCTGCAGGGGCTCGACGAGATCGACGTCTCCGACCGCGAGGTGCGCATGGCCGAGTCGCTGGTCGATTCGCTATCGGCGACGTTCGAGCCGGAGAAGTACCGCGACGAGTATCGCGAGCAGGTGCTCGATCTGATCCGGATGAAGGCCGCCGGCGAGGAGTTCACGGTGCCGGAGGCGGTGGCCGAGAAGCCGAAGGTCGTCGACCTGATGGCGGCGTTGGAGGCCAGCGTGCGCGCCGCCAAGGACGCCCGCGCCCGCCACCCGGCGGCGCAGGCCGAGCCGACGCCAAAGCCACAGCCGGCGGCGGCGGGCAAGCCGGCCAAGATCGGCAAGGCGCCGGCGAAGTCGACCAAGTCGGCCGCCAAGGCGGCCGTCAAGGAGGCGCCGGTCAAGAAGGCGGCCATGAAGAAGAAGTCGGCCTGAGCCCACGCGGGCTTGGCCGCGCCGATGGCGACCACCGACGTCGAGATCGAGATCGAGGGGCGGCGGCTGATGCTCGGCAACCTCGACAAGGTGCTCTACCCGAGCGGGTTCACCAAGGCGCAAGTGATCGACTACATGGCCCGCATCTCGCCATACGCGGTCCCGCACCTCACCGGTCGGGCGCTGACGTTCCGCCGCTACCCGGATGGCACACAGACGTCGGGCTTCTTCGAGAAGCGCTGCCCCGGGCACCGCCCGCCTTGGATCAACGTCGCGCTCGGGCCCGGCGACCGGCGGGGCGGGATCGAGTATTGCTGCATCGAGGAGACGGCGGCGATGGTGTGGGCGGCCAACATGGCGGCGCTCGAGATCCACGCACCGATGGCGCTCGCCACCGACATCGACACGCCGCGGGCCGTGGTGTTCGACTTTGATCCAGGCGCGCCGGCTGCCATGGTCGACTGCTGTGTCGTGGCATGTGCCGCCCGTGAAGTGCTGGCCGCGGTCGACCTCGAGGGTTGGTGCAAGACCTCTGGATCGAAAGGGCTCCAGATGTACGTGCCGCTCAACACCGCGGGACCGACGCACGAGGGTGCCGCCGACTTCGCGCTCGCCGTGGGCCAGCTGCTCGACCGCCAACTCAAGGGCCGGGTCACGACCGTCATGGCGAAGAACCAGCGCCCCGGCAAGGTCTTCGTCGACTGGAGTCAGAACGCCCACCACAAGACGACGATCGCCCCCTATTCGCTGCGGGCCCGCGAGCAGCCAACCGTGTCGACACCGGTGGCCTGGGACGAGGTCGAGGCGTGCGCCGGCGGCGAGCGTGAGCTGCGATTCACGAGCGACGACGTGCTGGATCGGGTCGCCGAACTCGGCGATCTGTTCGAGCCGGTGCTGACCACTGAACAACAGTTACCAGCGACGACGCGTTGACAGCACTCCTCGCGTTGGCCTACAGATTGTTGCGTTGCGTGGTCCTGCGAATGCGTTGCGTGCAATTTCTGGTTCGGGGCGCCATGCTATTGAGCGTGAGCCGACGCGGTTGGGACGTTCGCTCGCGCGCCGACGGCGCGTGCGCAGGCCTGGTCGGCGTCGTCTTCCTGCTCGCCGGCTGCGGCCAGGCCCGCTTCTCGGCGCCGCCGCCGGAGCCCGCCTTCACTCGTGGGATCCCTGCCGAGACCACCGTGGCGACGACGGCCCCACCGAGCACCGTGGCCCAGAACACGATGGTGCGCTCCACCGAGCCGCACGTGCTGATCACCGAGCCGGCTCCGCCGGAGAGCGCGTCCCCGTTCAGCGCGCCACCAGCGACCGCCCCGGCGACCTCGCCGCCCACGGTCGAGGGTGACCAGCCGGTCTCCGAAGCGGTCGCGCCCGGCGCGGTGTCGGTCGCCGTCGATCCGGGGGCGATGGTTATCGTCGATGACGCCGGCGTCATGGTCCCCCGCCAATCCGGTTGGGACGTGTTCGACGCGGTCATCTCGCAGCGGCTGATCCCCGCCGACGTCAGCGCCTCGGTGGCAGTGCTGGTCGACGGTGAGCTCGTGCACCAGGCGGCGTTCGGTGTGCGTGTCGCCGGTAGCGGCGAGCCCACCGAGATCACCGATCGCTTTCGCATCGCCAGCATTTCGAAGACGATCACGGCGATCGTGATCATGCAGATGGTCGAGCGCGGCGAACTGTCGCTCGACCAGCCCGTGGGGCAGTTGGTGATCGACCACCTCGGCGTCATCCCATCCGATGCGGACGCGGCGGGCGTCACGGTGCGCCAGTTGCTCAGTCACACCTCGGGCTTCCCGAAGTACCAGGCGGTCTTCTTCTCGAACGGAGCGGCGTCGTACGCCGACGCCGCTCGGATCGGCATGTCGGGGCCCGTCGCGACTGCACCGGGCGCCTACACGTACAGCAACATGAACTATGCGGTCCTGTCCGTGCTGATCGAGGCGATCACAGGCCAGGCCTACGAGCGGGTCGTCGCCGATCGCCTTCTCGCCCCGCTCGCATTCACCGGCATGCGCATGACGAGCACGTTCGACGTCGGGCCCGACGAGGTCTCGCACAACCCGCGCGCCGGCCGCAACTACATGGAGGTGCTGGGTGGCGCGGGGGCGTGGAACGCGACGCCGACCGAGGTGGTGACGATCTACAACTCGATCGATCCCGCTACCGGCGGCTGGAAGGCGCTCTCGCCGGAGTCGATGGCATTGATGCGCGATGGCGTGCCCACCAACGAGCCGGCCTGGACGTACGGACTCGG
>DASQTR010000432.1:0-12174 GCA_035641795.1 Ilumatobacter sp. | reverse complement strand
GGCGGTCGCGGTGACCACGTCGCCGTCGTGAACCGGCGCCAGCCAGTCGATTTCCGCCGACGAGGCGAGCGCCACCTCGTCGTCGGCGTTGCTCGCGAAGGCCATCGCCGTGTCGGCAAGCAGGAACGTCATGCCGCCGTGGACGATGCCGAACCCGTTGCACATCTCGCGCCGCACGGCCATGCGCGCTACGCACGAACCACTTGCAACCGAAACGATCTCGACGCCCAAAGCCTGCGAACACGCGTCGCGGGCGTACAGGACGTCCGCAACCACTCGCGGCGCTGCCCGCTCGGCCATGACTCGACAGTAGATCCCGCGCTACGGTGAGGTCAGTGCTGTTCACGAAGCGAATCGTGGGCGGGCTTCTGGTAGCGGCGACACTGACCGCCGGGATCACGACGGCTGACGCGCTGGCGCGCATCGGCTCGGCGGCGACCGCATCCAAACGTGCGGCGCGCGTCGATCCGCCGCTCGCCAGCAGCAACACGGGCGACCTCACGTTGGTGCTCGGCATGGTCAACACAGCTCGTCGCAATGCCGGCTTGGCGCCGGTGGCTTGGGACGCGCGAGTGGCAGTCGCAGCGCAGACGCACTCCGTCGATATGGCGGCGATGAACCGCCTGACACATGCCGGCAGCGACGGGTCGGACGCCGGCGACCGCCTGCTGCGCGCCGGTTTCGTCTGGCGGGCGTGGGGCGAGAACGTCGCCGCCGGCCAGAGCAGCGTGCGATTGGCGTTCGACGCCTGGATGAGCAGCGCCGGCCACCGAGCGCAGATACTCGGCACCTTCACCGTGATCGGGCTGGGAGCCGCCGAGGGATCGAGCGGCACGATCTACTGGACCTTGGATCTCGCCCGCTGAGATCGCAGGTCGTCTGGCACCCGCATGATGCCTGACACGGACGAGCGTCGTGTGTGACAGGGCGTGGGTACCCTCGGGAAGATGTCGCGGGATCGTGCGCCGTTCGTCGCCCAGGGCACGTGGCGCTCGGGCACGCTGCACGTCTGGGGCTGGAACGGCGAATCGGCGGCGTCGGCAGCCTGGCTGTACGGCGGCTTCGGCCGCAGCCGCTGGAGTGCCCAGGCCGACGCCGACGAGGCCTGGCACGACTCGCCCATCTCCTACGGCGAGCTCGGACGGCTGACGCTCGAGTTGCCGAGCGGGACGCGCCGGCCGGTGCCGTCGGTGCTGCTCGATCCGTTCGGCGCCGCGGTCTGGCTCTCCGACACGCCGCGCGGCGCGAGCCTGTCGCCGTCGCTCGCGTGGTTCGCTGCGCTCACCCGGTTCGCGGTGCGGCTCGTCGGCAGTGGGCGGGTCACGCCGGAGGTGCTCGACGAGGGCCCGTTCACGGTCGCCCGGTGGCGGCCTGTCCTGAGCGACGAATACCGTGACGCCCTCGCCCACGCCGCCGCGGTCGCCCCCGCGATCTGCCGCAACGGCTCGAGCGCGACCACCGAGGAAATCGCGGCAACGCTGGTCGACGGGCTGGCGCGGGCCGTGCTGCACCACGGCGGCTGGAAGCCCGAGCTCGGTCGCAAGCGTGCGCCCGAGGTGCAGGCGATCCGCGCCGTCTTCGCGGCACTCGCCAAACCCGACCCCGTCGTGCGCGCCGGCGACGTCGAGTTCGACCAGGCGCTGACCGACCTCGCCCACGCCCTCGACCGTCACAAGCGCCGCCTCGACGGCGAACCGGTCGTGCGCGGTCGCCTGCGGCTGACGCTCCCCGACGACGCGCTCGACCCGTGGCTGGTCGCACTCGAGCTCGTCGACGACGCCGATCCGGGTAAGTGGTGCACGGCGGAGGACGTGTGGGAGCGGGCACCGCGCGCGCTCGATGTCGCCGGCGAGCCGCGCCGCTTGGCGGCGCTCGAGCAAGAAGTGCTCAACGTTGCGGCGTCGGTGGCGCCGAGCGTCACCGGCATGGCGGAGCTCGCCGCCGACCACGAGCCGTCGCTCGTCGAGCTCGACCTCGATCAGGCTGACGACTTCATCGACTGCGCCCCAGACGAGCTTGCCAGACTCGGCATCGAGTTGCTCGGTCCGGAACAGCTCGTCACGGTCAGGCCTGGCGTGCGGGGCACCGCACGGGAAGCCCCGACCGACGAGCGCAAGGGTCACTTCAGCAAGGAGGCGCTCGTCGATTGGGAGGCAGTCGTCGACGGCATGCCGCTGTCAGAGGCCGACCTCGCTCGCGTCGAGGCGGCGGGCACCAGCCTCTTACGCACCGGGCACCGCTGGGTGCGCATCGACCCGGCGGGGCTGCGCCGGGCGCGCACGCTGCTCGAGGCGCACCTCGCGCAACGCTCGCGGGTCGGACCGGTCGAGCTGCTGCGCATGACGGCTGACGGCGACGACGACGGCCAGGTTCCGATCGAGATCGGCGTCACGCCCGCCTTCGACGGTCCCGATGGCGTGATCGGCGGCACGGGATGGGTGGCGTCGCTGCTCGCCGGCCTGCCGGACGATCGCTTGGAGGAAGTCGTCGAGTCGTCGCGGTTCCACGGCGAGCTGCGGCACTACCAGCGCCGCGGTCTGGGCTGGATGCAATTCCTGGCCCGGGTCGGCCTCGGTGGCTGCCTCGCCGACGACATGGGCCTCGGCAAGACCGCCACGACGCTCGCCCACCTGCTCGAAAGGCCCGGGCCCCACCTCGTCGTCTGCCCGCTGAGCGTCGTCCACAACTGGGAGGCCGAGACCCGCCGGTTCGCGCCCGATCTGCAGGTGGTCGTCCATCACGGCTCCGGCCGCCAGCAGGGCGATCCGGCGCTGTTCGGCCTCGCCGACGCCGACATCGTCGTCACGACGTACGGGCTGCTGCCGCGCGACCTGCCGTCGCTCGGCGAGGTGCAGTGGACGACGGTCGTGCTCGACGAGGCGCAGATGATCAAGAACGCCGGCACGAAGGCGGCCAAGGCCGTGCGCCGGCTGCGGGCGGCGCAGAAGCTGGCACTGACCGGAACGCCGGTCGAGAACCGGCTGTCGGAGTTGTGGGCGATCCTCGACGCCGTCAATCCCGGCCTGCTCGGGAATCAGACGCGATTCCGAGAGCAGTACGCGGGGCCCATCGAGCGCAACGGCGACCCCGCCACTGCGGCCCGCCTGCGGTCACTCACCCAGCCGTTCGTGCTGCGCCGCACCAAGGCCGACCGGCGCCTCCTCCCGGACCTGCCCGACAAGATCGAGCAACTCGCCTTCGCCCTGCTCACGCGCGAGCAGGCGATCCTCTATCAGCAGGTCGTCGATCAGCTGCTGGTCGACGCCAAGGACCTCGAGGGGATGCAGCGCCGAGGGCGCGTGCTCGCCGCGCTCACTCGGCTCAAGCAGATCTGCAATCACCCGGCGCAAGCATTGAAGGACGGCTCGCGACTTGCCGGCCGGTCGGGCAAGCTGACGCGGTTCGACGAGCTCGTCGAGGAACTCCTCGACGTCGGCGAACGGGCGCTGGTTTTCACGCAGTTCCGCGAGATGGGCGACCTGTTGCAGACCCACGTGCGCGACCGGTTTGCGCTCGACGCCCCGTTCCTGCACGGGGGTGTCTCTCGCCAGGGCCGCGATCGGATGGTCGCCGAATTCCAGAGCGGTGCCGGCGCGCCGCTGCTGATCGTGTCGCTGCGGGCGGGCGGCACCGGGCTCAACCTCACGGCCGCCAGCCAGGTGATCCACTACGACCGGTGGTGGAACCCGGCGGTCGAGGACCAGGCGACCGACCGCGCCTGGCGGCTCGGCCAACGCCGCACCGTCAACGTCCACAAGCTCGTCTGCCAAGGCACGGTGGAGGAACGGATCGGCGAAGTGATCGACGAGAAACGGGCGCTCGCAGACGCCGTGGTCGGCACGGGTGAAGCGTGGCTGTCGGAGCTGTCGACCGACGAGCTGGCGCGCCTCGTGATGCTGGAGGATGCGATTTGAAACCCAGGAAGCCGTATGGCGCCAACCCCCCCGGGCGGTTGCCGGCGACGATGATCAAGGTGCTCGCGGCCGAGCTCAGCGACCAGGGTCGCCTGTCACGCGGCAAGCGCTACTGGGCCGAAGACGCGGTCGTCGACAACGTGGTCGGGCACGGCGCGGTGACCGCCGTCATCCAGGGGAGCCGCCCCGATCCGTACGTCGCCACGATCGAGGCCACTGAAGGCACCGGTGTGCCGTCCAAGCGCGAGGTGTGGATCACGTGCACGTGCCCCGACGACGGCGTGGAGACGGAGGCGTGCAAGCACGCCGTGGCGGCGCTGTTCGCGCTGTCCGACGAGGTCGCGATCGAGCCGGCGCTGATCGAACGCTGGCGCAGCGGATCCGCGAGGCGGCGCCCGCCTGCAGCCGCCGGTCTTGCAGAGGTGGTCCCGTTGCGACGCCAGCAACCAGCGTCCGATGCGGCGGCGGCTCCCGTGCCGCCGACTGGGGATCCGTTGGCGGACGAGCTGGCGATGCTGCTCGGCGCGCCCAACGCGGCGCCGCCGGAGTTCCCGGACGTCACGCCGATCCGACACACCGGCATCCGCGACCGCCAGTTGGCGGATGCGCTGGCAGACGCCATCGAGCACCTCGCCATCGACTGGGGCTAGAGCCCCGCCTGACCCGGAGCACGGTGTGCGCCTACAGTCCTTGCGTGAGCAATGCCGTGTTCGTGCTCGACGCCGTTCGCACGCCGATCGGCAAGATCGGCGGTGCACTGGCGGGGGTTCGTCCCGATGATCTTGCCAGTGGGGTCATCGCCGCCCTCATCGAGCGCAATCCGACGATCGACCCGGCAACCATCGACGACGTCCACTTCGGCAACGGCAATGGGGCCGGCGAGGAGAACCGCAACGTCGCCCGCATGGCGACGCTGCTGGCCGGTCTGCCGACCTCGGTGCCCGGCGCCACCGCCAACCGGCTGTGCGGTTCCGGCCTGGAGGCGGTCATCAACGCCAGTCGCGAGATCGCGCTCGGCGACGCGTCGATCGCGATCGCAGGGGGCACCGAGTCGATGACCCGCGCACCGTGGGTCGTGCAAAAGCCTGAGCAGCCGTACGAGCGCGGCCACCAGCAGATGCACTCGACGACGCTCGGGTGGCGGATGGTCAATCCGCGGCACCCGGCGCAGTGGACGGTGCCGCTCGGCGAGGGCGCAGAGATCCTCGCCGACGAGTTCGAGATCACGCGCGAGATGCAGGACGAGTTCGCGGTCAGAAGCCATCTGCGGGCGGCGGATGCCTGGGAACGCGGACATTTCGACGCCGAAGTGGTTGCGCCGTTCGGTGCCGACCTCAAGCGCGATGAGTCCGTACGCGCAAACGCCTCGCTCGAATCGATGGCGCGGCTCAAGCCGGTGTTCCGCGCCGACGGTCGGGTCACGGCCGGCAACTCGTCACCGATGAACGACGGCGCTGCCGCGCTGTTGCTCGGCGACGAGCGGGCAGCCGCGGCGTGGGGCGGTGAGCCGCTGGCGCGAGTCGTGTCCCGCGCAGTGTCGGGCGTCGAGCCTCACCGCTACGGCATCGGTCCAGTCGAGGCCGCCCGGCGCGCGCTCGATCGAGCAGGGATCACA
Organism: Ilumatobacter sp.; assembly: GCA_035641795.1. Lineage (GTDB taxonomy): Bacteria > Actinomycetota > Acidimicrobiia > Acidimicrobiales > Ilumatobacteraceae > Ilumatobacter. The sequence goes on along the minus strand of DASQTR010000432.1, from coordinate 6,645 downwards.
TGGTCGGATCTGGCGGTAGTCGAGCTCAACGAAGCGTTCGCGGCCCAGGCCTTGGCGTGCCTCGTGCACTGGCCGCAACTGGACGCGTCGATCGTCAATCCGAATGGTGGCGCGATCGCACTCGGGCATCCGATCGGCTGCTCTGGGGCCCGCATCGTCACCACGCTCGCCCACGAACTGCACCGCCGCGGCGGCGGCTGGGGCCTCGCCACGATGTGCATCGGCGTCGGTCAAGGCATCGCCGTCGTGCTCAAGAATTGATCAGCCGTTGACGATCGCCGCGACCGCCCGCGCACGGCCGCCTACAATCGGTGGCGTGGAAGGCGACATCGCAGAAGTCGTCGATGCAATGGTCAAGAACATCGACGGCGTGGTGAAGGGCAAGCACCACGAGATCCGCATGGCCATGTGTTGCATGCTCACCGAGGGACACCTTCTACTCGACGACGTCCCTGGCACGGGCAAGACGACGCTCGCCAAGGCGATCGCGGGATCGATCGCCGGCGTATGGAAGCGGGTCCAATTCACGCCCGACCTGCTCCCCAGCGACATCACCGGCGTGATGGTGTACGAGCAGGGCACCGGCACGTTCCGCTTCCGTGAGGGCCCGGTGTTCACCAACGTGCTGATCGGCGACGAGATCAACCGCGGCAGCCCGAAGACTCAGTCGGCGCTGCTCGAGGTGATGGAGGAGCGCCAGGTCACCGCCGACGGTGTGTCGCGCCCCGTGCCCCGGCCGTTCTTCGTGATCGCAACCCAGAACCCGAAGGACTTCCAGGGCACGTTCACGTTGCCCGACGTCCAGCTCGACCGCTTCACGATGCGCCTCAGCCTCGGCTACACCGACCACAACACCGAGGTCCGGTTGCTCGAGGAGTACCACCGCCACCAGCGCGACGAGTCGGTGAGCCCGGTCACCGACGCCGCCCAGCTGGAGCACGTGATCGACGCCGTCGACCGCATCGTGGTGTCCCGCGGCGTGCACGACTACATCGTCCGCCTCGCCGCCGCGACACGCGGCCATCCCGATCTGCGGCTCGGTGTGTCGACCCGCGGCACCATCGCGCTGCTCCGCACCGCCCGCGCCTGGGCCGCCACCGCCGAGCGCGACTTCGTCACACCCGACGACGTCCAGGACGTGGCGATCGCCGTGTGTGCCCACCGCGTGGGTCTCACCCCGGAAGCCGAGCTGCGCGGCGCGCAGGTGGTCGACGTCGTCGCCGCCCTGCTCGACGAGGTGCCGGTGCCTCGCACACGCGAGGGTTGAGCGTCCGTGCTCACTAGGTCGGGCCTTGCTGCCGTGATCGGGGCGGTGGTCTGCGCCGCCGCCGGTCTGTTATGGCACTACGAGGAGCTGATCGTGATCGCCGGCGCCGCCGGTGTCGCCGTGACCGGTGCGCTGTGGAGCTCGAGGGTCCGTCACGCGGCACGCATCCAACGGACGATCGCAGCACCTCGGGTGGCACGCGGCGACCCCATCCGCACGGTCTACCGTGCGGTCAACCGCGGCCACCGGCGCTCACCTTCGGCCGTGATCGTCGACAGCTGCGACGATGCTGTGATCCGCGTGGCGCTGCCGGCGATCGGCCGGGATGACCGCACCGAGGTCGCCGGCTCGATCCCAACCCGGCGCCGCGGCGTCTACCAGGTCGGCCCGACGGCGATCGAGCGCATTGACGCGCTCGGCCTCGGCATAGGCCGGCGCCTCAACGACGACCCAGGCACGGTGCTCGTCCACCCCCGGCTGTACAACCTGTCCGGCCCCTACGGTGCGATGCACACCGTCGAGGACGAGGCCGTCATCCGGCGCTCGGCATCTGATCCGCTGAGCGGCTTCGTGTCACTCCGCGAGTACGTAGTAGGTGATGATCCGCGACTGGTGCACTGGCCGACGTCGGCCCGGATGGGCACGCTGATGATCCGCGAACATGTCGAGCTGCGACGACCCGAGTTCACGGTGGTGCTCGATGCAGCCGACAGCGTCGCCGACGCCGACGACTTCGAGGAGATGGTCGACGTCGTGGCCTCGGTAGCCGTCCACGCATTGCGCGCCGGCGTCGACGTTCGGGTGCGCACCACGGCGCGGGAGTTTCCGGGCGCGGCTCGCCCGCTGATTCGCGACACGCAGGTGCTCGACCTGCTCACGCCCGTGCACCAAGCGACGCCGGGTGCGGTGGTCCCGCTCGCAGAGATCTTTCACAGCGGGCTGGACCACACGGCGATCATGCTGATCACCGGGCCGAAGGGACCTTCCAGCACGTTCGCCCACACCGACCGCCTGTCGGTTGTCCGTGTCGGCGAGGAGGCGACCCTTGCGGTGGGCATCGTCCTCGCCGTGCGGGACGCCCACGAGTTCGCACTGCGGTGGCGGCCATGGCGCAACTGACCAGCGGGATTGACGCCCGGCCGCGAGCTGCGCGCCGCGTGCCGACCACCTTGGTGCGCGTCGTGCTGGTCGGCGCGATGTGCGAGGTGTTGGCGATCGTGGCCGGGCGTGCCTTCGACGCTCTCGTCTGGCCACTCCTGGCGACGCCGCCGGTCGTCACCGCGGCCGGCCTGTGGTGCTACCGCCGAACGCCGATCGTGCGCGCCGGTGTGATGGTGACCGGAGTCGTCGCCGGCACGCTGCTCGCCGGCATCCTCACGGGTGCCGGGCCGGCGCAGCTGGTGACGGGTCCGTTCACGGGCGTCAAGCGGCTGCTCACCGCTGAGTGGCCGAGCCCGCTCGACCCTCGGATCGTGGTCGCCGTGGCGTTCATGCTCGCACTCGTGACGGCTGCGGCGGTGGAGCTCGCCGGTCGTCCGCAGTGGCATGTCGCGCCACTGGTGGTGGTGATCGCCGGGTTTACGGGTGCGATGGCGATCTCGGCGCCCGTGCATCCCACCCTCGCCACGTCAGCGCCGCTCGGGGCCATGGCCCTGGTGTTGATGATGCTGCGGCCGGGCGACGAGGCTCGCACCCGGGCACGCATACTCGGCGGCGACCGTCCGCTACTGCTCGTCGTGACCGCGATCGCCGTATCGGCGGGGTTGATCACCGGCTCCATCGCCTGGGCCGACCGCGCCGACCCGCGAGTGGCCAAGGCGCCAGAGGCGACGGTGACATTGCTCGATCCCGTGGAGGAGACGGTCGCGTTGCGCAACGCCGACCCGACGCTCGAACTGTTTCAGATCACCGACAGGTCGACGCTCATCGGGCCGGCGCTACCGGCACGGTGGCGGCTACAGGCACTCGACGTCTACGACGGCCAGCGCTGGACGCCGGGCATCACGGTGCGCCCGATCGGGACGACGCTCGGATTGAACACGACGCCGCGACCCGATGTCGCGCCCCCGATCCAGTTCGACGTCGAGTTGCTCACCGACGACATCGATCTCGTCCCGCTGCCAGGCGAACCGCTGTCGGTCGACACCGGCTCGACGCTGGGCGTTCAGACCGACGTCGATCGTACGGTCGTGCGGCTCACCGAGCCGCCCAGGCGTGGCCAGACGATCAGCGCTTCCGCCGAGGTGGCGGTCGGCTCGGCGGCGTCACGGCTGGGAACCGTGGCCACCCGCCAGGTCGACGAGATCGCGCGCGGTTTCACGCAGACCGCGACGGACATGGCCGGCGACGGCACCGTGCTCGAGCAGCTGAGCGCGATCGAGGCGACGATGCGGGACGACTGGCAACTCGACCCCGGCGCGTCTGGCGGCGGTCAGCAGTTGACGCTGATCGAGCGCTTCGTGGACGTCACCAAGCGCGGCACGGAGGAGCAGTTCGTCACGGCTTTCGTGCTGCTGGCCCGGTCGCTGGGGGTGGACGCCCGCGTCGCAACCGGGTTCCTCGTGCCGGCTGACGAGCTGGATGCGCCACTCGAGTTGCGGTCGGATCACGCCAAGGTGTGGCCTGAGGTCCAGTTGGTCGGTCAGGGGTGGCTCGCGTTCGACCCAACGCCGGCGGAGGAGACGAGCGACGAAGTCCCGGCACCGCCGCCGCCGGCTGCGCAGAGCCCCGCCGCGGTGCAGCCGCCGGTCGCGCCGCCCGCCGAGCGCGCCGCCGAGGAGCCCGCCGTCACGCCCGCCGAGGAGCCGGCGGCGAGTGACTGGGAGACGGTGCGCACGTGGCTCGTGCGCGGCAGCGTGGTGGCAGGGCTTGCGCTGCTGCCCTTCTTGCTCGCGGTCGGCGGCATCCTCGGCGTGAAGTGGTCACGGCGGCGGAGGCGGCTGCGGGTGGACGATCCTGCACGGCGCATCACGGGCGCGTGGGCGAACGCGACAGACTCACTCGTCGACGCCGGTCTCACGATCGGGCCGGCGTGGACCAACGACCGAATTGCGGACGAGGGCACCGTCGTCGCGCCAACCGCGCCGCACGAGATGCGACGGCTGGCCGCCACCGCGACCGCGATCACGTTCGGCGAGGAGCCGGATGAACGGCTCCGCGTCGACGACGCGTTCGTCACCGCCCGCACTGTCGACCTTGCAATTCGCGGCGACCGAACGCGATTGCAGCGGATTCGCTGGCGGCTGAGCCTGCGCTCGCTGCGTAGAGCGACACGTTCGCCAGTGGTCGCGTAACGCCGTGGTGGCTACGCGCGGAGCAGTTCGTTGCGCAGCTCGCGCTTCATGAACTTGCCGTTGGCGTTGCGCGGCAGCGCGTCGCTGCGGATCCAGATCGTGGCCGGAATCTTGTACTTGGCGATCCGCTGGGCCAAGAACACCTGCAGATCGGTGGCGGTCAGTGTGGCACCGTCACACAGCACCACGGCGGCAGCGACGTCCTCGCCGAGACGCTCGTCGGGCACGCCGAACACGGCCGCCTCCGCCACGTCGGGATGCTCGTAGATCGCCGACTCGACCTCCGTGCAGTACACGTTCTCGCCACCGCGCAGCACCATGTCCTTGGCGCGGTCGACGATGAACACGAAACCGTCTTCGTCGATGCGGGCGATGTCGCCCGTGCTGAACCACCCGTCGCGGATCGCGTCCGCAGTTGCCTCTGGTCGGTTGAGGTAACCCTTGATCACCACCGCGCCGCGCACACACAGCTCGCCGGCTGTGTCAGGCCCGGGCGGCAGGTCCTCGCCGAGCTCGTCCACGAGCTTCGCATCGAGCGTCGGAACGACCCGCCCGCACGACGCAGGCTTCTCCAGATACAGCCGCGAGGCGTTGGCGGTGACGATGCCCGACGTCTCCGTCAGCCCGTAGCCGGTCGAGGGTGTCCCCGTTGCGAGCGACTTGTCGATCTTCTCGACCAGGTCGGGCTGGAGCGGCGCACCGCCACCTCCCATGAATTTGAGCGAGGACGTGTCGCGCTTGGACCAGTCCGGGTGAAGCAGCAGCTCGCGGCTCATCGTCGGAACGCCGGATATGTTCGTCACCCGCTCGCGCTCGACCAGCTCGAGCGCACGACCGGTGTCCCACTTGTGCATGAACACGATCTTGCCGCCGACCAGCGTGCACGGGTGGAGGAGGCAGTTGTTGGCGGTGACGTGGAACAACGGGGTCGGCGCAAGGAACACCGGGGGCGACGCCGGCTCGCCGGGGGACGCCGTTGGCGCCGGTAGCTCGCCGGCCGCGATCGCCTTCGCCTCCGCCAGTCCGGCGGCGGTGGTCATGAAGGCGATGTTGAACAGGTTGTGCACCGAACCGCGGTGGGTGATCTGGGCTCCCTTGGGAAATCCGGTCGTTCCCGACGTGTAGAAGATCGTGACGTCGTCGTCGGGGTCGATCGTGGCCTCCGGCAGCGCGTCGGGCGCCGTGACGGGATCGACGACGTCGGCCCAGCGCACGGCGTCATCTGGAAGCTGACGATCGGATCTCACCGTGATGACGTGCAGCGGTGCAGCGTCGCGCAGCTCGTCGAGCACGGGCAGCACGCGCGCGAGACGCTCGTCGTCGGCGATCAGCACCTTGGGACGCGAGTCGGCGAGCCCGTAGGCGAGCTCCGGGCTGGTCCACCATGCGTTCACGCCGACCACGGCGGCGCCGATGACCAATGTCGCCCAGTACGAGACGACCCACTCGGGGTAGTTGCGCATGGCGATCGCGACCCGGTCACCGGAGCCGACCCCGTGGGCGTCGCGAAGGTGATGGGCGAGTGCCCGTACCTGGGCGCCGATCTCGGCGTAGGTGTACGACTCGTCCTCGAACACGATGTACGGCTTGGCGGCGTGGAACTGGGTCAGCTCCCAGATCGCCCGCATCGTCGGCGGCGCCGAGTTGAACACCCGCATCGGTGCTCCGCGAACCTCGATCTCGGTCATCGCGAAACCGGCCCCGTCTGCTGTCAGTTCTCGCCACGCATCGTCGAAGTGTCGGATCACGCACCGATCATGCCGTGTGTGGCGCCCACGGGTCGAACGCGCCTAGCGATCTCAAAAGGGCCGTCGCGACGACTGCCCTAGGCTCCAGAGGTGCCCGACGACGGATGGCTCGTGAGTGGTTCGACGTCGTCCGACGAGATCCGCGGGTATTACGACGGGCAAGCGGCAACCTACGACAGCACGTTGGCGAGTTGGGGGTACGACGCGCCGTGGCGGGTCGCCGAACTGCTGTTGCAGTCGCTTCCTGCCGATGGCGCGCCGCAGACCGTGCTCGACGCCGGCTGCGGAACGGGGCTGGCCGGCCAGGCGCTGCGCGACGCGGGGTTCGGCGGGCGGC
>DASQTR010000431.1:0-4675 GCA_035641795.1 Ilumatobacter sp. | reverse complement strand
GTACTCCCGCAGCGACCGGGGGGACCGCAGCCGCGTCCTCGACGTCAACAACTTCGACGCGATCCGCATCCGGCTGGCGTCGCCGGAGGGGATTCGGACCTGGTCCTACGGTGAGGTCACCAAGCCGGAGACCATCAACTATCGAACCTTGAAGCCGGAGCACGGTGGCCTCTTCTGCGAGCGGATCTTCGGTCCGACGCGGGACTGGGAGTGCTACTGCGGTAAGTACAAGCGCATCCGCCACGCCGGCACTGTCTGCGACAAGTGCGGCGTCGAGGTCACCCGCTCGAAGGTCCGCCGCGAGCGGATGGGCCACATCGAACTGGCCGCGCCGGTCGCGCACATCTGGTATGTGAAAGGCACGCCGAGCCGGTTGGGCTTGCTGCTCGACATCTCGCCGCGCAACCTCGAGCGGGTGCTCTACTTCGCTTCCTACCTCATCACCGAGATCGACGAGGAGGGGCGGCAGGCGGCGATCGACGAGGTCAACGAGGACCACGAGGCGACCGTCGAGGAGTACCGGGCCGAGGCCAAGGCTGAGCTGGACGAGATCGTCAGCCAGACGACGTCCGACGTCGGCAACCTCGACGAGGGCTCACGCAACCTGGCGACCTCGATCGAGGAGCGCCGCCAGCAGCAGCTGGACGCGCTGCAGGCCGAGTTCGATACCGTCAAGGCTGCCCTCGAAGCGGCGAAGGGCGAGGCGGCCAGCGAACCGATGGTCTTCCGCGGCCAGACCATCGTCGAGGCCGACGAGGCGATCAACGACGACCGGCTGGCGACGCTGCAGGAAGCGTTCGACGAGGAGACTGCCAAGGTCGAGTCGAGCGCGACTTCCGAGGCGAGCGGCAACGAGGCGATGGCCGGCGCCGAGCGCGACCAGATCACGCACGAGGCTGACGAGCGCCGCCGCAAGATCGAGGACCGCCTGGCGGAGCGGATCAAAGAGGAAGAGAAGCAGCGGAACGAGATCGTCAAGCAGCTCACCGACCTCAAGGAGCTGACGATCCTGACCGAGACGCAGTACCGCGAGCTGCAGGAGATCGTGCCGCCCGGCGTCTTCAAGGCCGGCATGGGCGCGGAGGCCGTCTACGACTACGTCTCCAAGAAGGTCGACCTTGACCAACTCGCGCTCGACCTGCGCAATGAGATGCAGTCGCCGTCCGAGGTGCGTCGGAAGAAGGCGACCAAGCGGCTGCGCGTGGTGGAGGCCCTCCGTAAGAGCGGCAACCGGCCGCACTGGATGATCTTCACGGCGCTGCCGGTGATCCCGCCCGAACTGCGGCCGATGGTCCAGCTCGACGGCGGCCGCTTCGCAACCTCCGACCTGAACGACCTCTACCGCCGCGTGATCAACCGCAACAACCGATTGAAGCGGTTGCTCGAACTCGGCGCGCCGGAGATCATCGTCCGCAACGAGAAGCGGATGCTGCAGGAGGCGGTCGACGCCCTGATCGACAACGGCCGGCGCGGCCGCGTCGTCTCCGGTTCCGGCAAGCACAAGCTGAAGAGCCTGTCGGACATGCTGAAGGGCAAGCAGGGGCGGTTCCGTCAGAACCTGCTCGGCAAGCGCGTCGACTACTCGGGCCGCTCCGTGATCGTGGTCGGGCCGGACCTGGCGCTGGACCAGTGTGGCCTGCCGAAGCGGATGGCGCTCGAGCTGTTCAAGCCGTTCGTCATGCGGCGGCTGGTGGAGCGTGGCCTGGCCCACAACATCAAGTCCGCCAAGCGGCTCGTCGAGCGCCAGCACTCCGATGTCTGGGCCGTGCTCGAAGAGGTGATCGAGAACTACCTGGTGCTTCTCAACCGGGCGCCGACGTTGCACCGCCTCGGCATCCAGGCCTTCCGGCCGCGGCTGATCGAGGGGTCGGCGATCCAGATCCACCCGCTGGTTTGCACGGCGTTCAACGCCGACTTCGACGGCGACCAGATGGCGGTCCACGTGCCGCTGTCGAAGGCCGCGCAGCACGAGGCGAAGACGCGGATGCTCTCCGTCCGCAACTTGCTCTCGCCCTCGAACGGTGAGCCGATCGTCTCGCCGACGCAGGACATCGTGCTCGGCGTCTACTACATGACGAGCGAACGCAACTACGACGAGGACCTGGCGAACGGCACCGTGCCGCGCGGCTGGGGCAAGGTCTTCTCCTCGCTGGAGGAGGTCAAGCTCGCCTACGACTCCGGCGCCATCGACCTGCAAGCGGCGATCACGGTCCGCACCGATCGCGACGGCGGCGAGAGGAAGCTGATCCCGACCACGGTCGGTCGGGCCATCTTCAACCTCGCCCTGCCGGCTAATTTGGGCACCTACTACAACGAGACGATGGGCCGCAAGCAGCTGCGCCGGGTGGTGGCCGACTGCTACCGGACCTTCCAGGACCCGGACGAGACGGCGCAGGTCGTCAACGAGATCAAGAAGGTCGGCTTCACCTACTCGACCAAGGGCGGGCTCAGCATCGCGCTGGCCGACGTCTCGATCCCGGAGACCAAGGTCGGCATCCTGGAGCGGGCCGACGAGCAGGCGTCCAGGATCGAGCGGCAGTACCGCCGCGGTCTCGTGACCGAGGACGAGCGGCTGCGCGAGCTGGAAGTGATCTGGAACGACGCCCGCGACGAGCTGACGGACGATGTCGAGAACCTGCTGCGCGGCCAGAACTCCGTCTTCATGATGGTGGACTCCGGCGCGAAGGGGAATCTCAACCAGATCAGCCAGATCGCCGGCATGCGCGGTCTCGTGCTCGACCCGCAAGGGAAGATTATCGACATCCCGATCAAGTCAAACTTCCGGGAAGGGCTAACGGTCCTCGAGTACTTCCTCTCGACACACGGCGCTCGCAAGGGTCTGGCCGACACCGCCCTGCGGACGGCCGACTCAGGCTACCTGACGCGGCGGCTGGTGGACGTGGCACAGGACGTGATCATCACGATCGACGACTGCGGCACCGAGCAGGGCATGTGGTCGACACGGCTCGACGCCGACGGCAAGCCGATCAACGACGACGACTTCCGCGCCCGCTTGGTCGGTCGCGTCGTCCTCTCGCCGGTCGTCCACCCGGAGACCGGCGAGGTCATCGCCGACGCCGGCGAGGAGCTGACCGACCGCAAGATCGGCGAGGACGGCTCGGTTACCGACTTGGTCGCCGCGACGATCGAATCCGGCGTCGACCGGATCCACGTCCGGACGGTGATGGCCTGCGAGGCCGACCACGGCGTCTGCCAGAAGTGCTACGGGCGCAACCTCGCCAGCGGCGAGCTGGTCACGTTCGGCGAGGCGGTCGGTATCATCGCCGCTCAGTCGATCGGCGAGCCGGGCACGCAGTTGACGATGCGGACCTTCCACACCGGCGGTGTGAATCGGGCCGATATCACGACCGGTCTGCCGCGCGTCGAGGAGCTTTTCGAGGCGCGTCAGCCGAAGGGCGCGGCGCTGCTCGCGAACCGGCCGGGCACCGTCTCGATCGAAGAGAACGAGAACGGCCGTACCTTGGCGATCACGTCGATCGAGCAGGAGGCGTGGAAGCACCTGCTGCCGGAGGGATGGGAGTTGCTCGTGCCGGAAGGCACGGACGTGACGACCAAGACAGTGCTGGCCCAGGGGCCGGACGGCGAGAAGTTGAACTCCGGCATCGAGGGTACCTTCTTCCGCGACGACCAGACGCTCTACGTCCGCGCCGAGCGGGAAGAGCGCGAGGAGCACGTCATCAACGTCGGCGACCAGCTCGAGGTCGACGACGGCGATCTAGTCACACCCGGCCAGCAGCTGACCTACGGCAACAAGGACCCGCATCAGGTGATGCTGTCGCTCGGCCGCGACGAGGCTCAGCGCTACATCATCGACGAGGTGCAGCGGGTGTACCGCTCCCAGGGCGTGAACACGAACGACAAGCACATCGAGGTCATCTGCCGGCAGATGCTTCGTAAGGTGCAGGTCCAGTACCCTGGCGACACCGACCTGCTGGAAGGCGACACGGTCGACCGCTTCGAGTTCAACGCCAAGAACGAGCAGGTGCTCGCGCAGGGCGGCGAGCCGGCGACGTCGCAGCCGCTACTGCTGGGGATCACCAAGGCGTCGTTGGAGACGGACTCGTTCCTCTCGGCGGCGTCCTTCCAAGAGACGACACGCGTCCTGACGGAGGCGGCCATCAACGGCAAGATCGATCAGCTGCGCGGTCTCAAGGAGAACGTGATCATCGGCAAGCTGATCCCGGCCGGGTCGGGATTCGGCGGCGCTCAGGCGCTGCCGGACAGCGAAGAGGTGCTGCACGAGGCCGTCCTGGACGGCATGGGCGCCGAGCGCATCGTTGTGAGCGAGGCCATCGAGCCGGCGGCGGAGGAGGACTACTCCGAGCTGATGTCGGCCGGCCACATCCCAGCCACCGCGACGCTCGAGGCGCACGACGACGAGAGCCCAGATACGGAGTCGGGCGACTTCACAAACGACTTCACCGAAGGCTTTGCCGTCAACCAGGACACGCCGAGCGAGTAGTCTCGCGCGACAAGAGAACACGCCGGTGGCACCTGCCACCGGCGTGTTCGTTTCAGCCGCCCATCAACAGCTAGGCATACCTCGTGAACTGTTCAAGCCTGCGTCCCGCCGCGGAGTCCGCGATGAGCTCCGCCAGACGCTTGCGCTTCGTGTCATCTCGCTTCGCGCTGATCACCCACCAGATAGCGGTGC
>DASQTR010000430.1:0-5386 GCA_035641795.1 Ilumatobacter sp. | reverse complement strand
AGCTCGTAACGCTGTTCCGCGACGGCCACGCACCGAACTATCGATCCGGGCTCTTAGCAGCGGTACAGAACGCGCCAACCGAACGCACGCCCGGTCGGCATGATGGCGAGCACAGAACGGCACGTATGCGTGCGCGTAGGCGACCCGAGCGGGCAATCTGAGTGGGTCTCAGCTCCACTGAAGCATCATCTGGGAGGGATCGTGGCGGCTTACGTCATCTACCAAGGCCAGGTGCTCGACGCGAAGCGCTACGACGAGTACAAGACCAAGGGCGCCGCCAGCATCCTTTCGGCAGGCGGTCGGTTTCTCGTCCGCGGCGGCGACGTCGAGGTCCTGGAAGGCGAAGCCCCAGCAGGCCGAACGGTCCTGCTCGAGTTTCCGACGATGCAGGCGGCGCTGAACTGGTACCGAAGCAACGACACGGCGATCCGCAAGATTCGGGACGGCGCGGCCCGGCGCACGTATGTACGTCGTCGACGGCACCGCTTGAAATCGCCGAGCAGGCTACATAGCTACCGACCCCAGCGTCTCGGGGACGCGCACTGAACGCGCGCACCGAACGCCACCGGACGAGCGCGGCGGGACGCGCCATATCGGCACATATGCGCTCGTGGTCCTCGACACACGGAACGCCGGTTCTGGCGCTCTCACGCGCTCGGAGAAGGGGGTCGTTCTGTGCCGGTTCTGCCCTTCAGACGGGGGGGACAAGATCCGAGGTTGAGTCCGCCCGGGTGGAGCTGACGGGCCTGCTTTCGAGTCCCAGCTCCCAGTCGGCGCGCCCGCGCTCGACGGCCGAGCCCAAGGGGCCGAACGGCACCGCTCCCCGGTTGCACCTGACGGCCGGTTTGCCAAACTCTTGCAACTCCGACGTCGTCGGGAGCCAGCCGAAGTGGAAGGTGCGATCGGGACTGTGGAGCAGGCGGAGACGCGATACGCGCAGAGCGGCGAACTCTCGATCGCGTACCAGGTGTTCGGCGACGGGGATCTCGACTTGGTGTTCGTCCCTGGCTTCATCTCCCATGCTGACCTGTCGTGGCACGCACCGCTGTTCGGGGATTTTTTCCGGCGTTTCGGTTCGTTCGCCCGGGTGATCACCTTCGACAAGCGCGGCACCGGGCTGTCTGAGCGGACGCTCGGCTTCGGCAGCGCCGAGGACCGCATGGACGATATTCGTGCCGTCATGGACGCAGCGGGATGCGAGCACGCCGCGCTCGTCGGGATCTCCGAGGGTGGGCCGCTGACGATTCTGTTCGCGGCCACGTACCCGGAGCGGACGGCGGCTCTGGTCCCTTGGGGCACGTTCGCGCGTATCCAGCGAGGGCCGGACTACCCGTTCGGCGCCGATCCGTCCATCATCGAGCCGTTCATCGAGGGACAGGTTGGGCTATGGGGCACAGGGAAGGCGCTGCGGTTCTTCATTGCCAACATGCCGACCGACCCCCAGTCATCTGCCTTCATAGCCCGGTACGAGCGAAGCGCAGCGACGCCGAACATGGTGCGTGAGATCTTGTGGCGGAACAGTGAGATCGACGTGCGCAGCGCGCTGCCGGCCGTGACCGCTCCGACGCTCGTCGTGCACCGCCGAGGTGACTACCTCATCCCCTTCGAGTGTGGGGAATATCTGGCGCGCGAGATCATGAACGCGCGTCTCCTCGAGCTCCCCGGCGCCTGGCACATGAACGGCTCCGATGGGGGCGAGCACGAGGCCCTCGACGCCATCGAAGAGTTCTTGACCGGCCGCCGCCTGGAGCCCGCAGTGCCCGTCGACCGTGTGCTGAAGACCGTGTTGTTCACCGACATCGTCGAGTCGACCGCGCGGGCGGCCACCGAGGGCGACCGACGGTGGCGCGGCCTCCTTGACGCCCACGACACGACGATCAGGCACGAGCTGGGACGGTTTCGCGGCGAGGAGGTGCAGACGACGGGAGACGGGTTCCTCGCCGCGTTCGATGGACCGGGTCGTGCAATCAACTGCGCGCAGGCGATCGCGACGCGCGCCCGTGACCTCGGGCTCGAGATCCGAGCCGGCATCCACACCGGCGAATGCCAACTACGGGGTAACGATTTCGTCGGGATCGCGGTTCACATCGGCGCGCGCGTCGCCGCCCTCGCCGGCCCGGGCGAGGTGCTCGTGACGAGCACGGTGCGCGACCTCGTCGCCGGATCCGGGATCGAGTTCAAAGACCGAGGAAGGCACGCTCTCAAAGGTGTTCCCGGCGCATGGCACCTCCTGATGGCCGAGTCGTCGCTGTCAGACGCGACGACGCGCGCCTGAAACTCCATCATGCAGCGGTGAGTTCCGCCGCCACGTGGGCACGAATGCCCGGTGTACAGGCTTCGTATGCGCGCGTATTCGGCACCCAGTGTCTTCGACCTTGAGTCGATGCGGTTCTAGCGAGAATCACGCAGGCACCTTGTGCAGCGCTCGGCGCCGCCACATTGAGGACGACCCTTCCGAGCAGGAACTCGCGTCGCCGGAACTGGACGTTGCGCGGCGTCACGTTCCACATGTCAACGAACCTCAGAAGCAGGAGCGCCTTGATCAGTGGCGGCGTCAGCCGAGCCTGGCCGGATGAACCCGACCTGGTCGTTGTTCAAGCTGGTGAACCAGACGTTGCCGTCAGGGCCGGCCGTGATGCCGAAGGGGGTCCGCACCTCGTCGTGGCCGACGTAGGTGGCAATCTGGCCCTCGAGGCTGATGCGGCCGATGCGGTCATTGCTGTTGGTGAACCACAGGTTGCCGTCGGGGCCGGCGGTGATGGCGCTGGGTGCTTCGGCTCCAGCTGGTGCCGCGTCGAACGAGTCGACGTGTCCGGCAGGGGTAATGCGGCCGATGCGGCCGCTGCCGGGGCTGGTGAACCACAGGTTCCCGTCGGCGCCTGTCACGATCTCTCCCGGAAAGGCGATATCGGCGTCGGCAGCGTCGAAAGTGGTGAGCTGCCCGTCGACTGTGATTCGCCCGATGCGACCGTCGAGATTGGTGAACCACAGGTTGCCGTCGGGACCAGCCGTGATGTGAAGGGGAAGCACCGCGCCGGCCGCACCGCCGTCGAAGCTGACGTGCTCACCGGTCGGGGTCACCCGCCCGATCTGGTCGCCGGTCGTGTACCACAGGTTCCCGTCTGGACCGGCGGCCACGCTGACCGGGCTGACGCCGTTCTCACCAACGACGAACGTTGTGACCTGACCGGTCGTCGTGACCCTCCCGACCCGGCCGTCGAGCGCCGTGAACCACAGTGCACCATCAGGCCCCGCCACGATCTGGTCCGGCTCGCGGAGCGCACCGGCAGGGTCGCTGAACACCGTGATCTCGCCGTCTGGTGTGATCCGCCCCACCCGGTCGTTGGCGGCAGTGAACCAGAGGTTTCCGTCGAGTCCCGCAACGACGTCCCGAGGATGGACGACGCGCCCGTTCGGGTCCGAGAACAACGTGAAGGCTCCGGCGTCGGTGCGCTCCCGTGATGAGGGGGCCGACCCTGTCCGATCGGACCGTAGAGCTGCGAGCGCAATCGACCCGGCCATCACCACGGCGAACGAGAGCACACCGATCGCGGCGCGGAGGCCGATGGAGCGCCGCGCCGGGGCCAAGGGCTGTGCAGATGGCCGCCGAGGAGCAATCCTCAGCGCTTGCAGTGCCGGAAACGCTCGCTGCTGGTCAGTACGCATCCGTGCCCCCTGCCTATCGCTCTGTTTTCTCGACTCGGATCATCGTCAGGTTCGAATCGCCTGTCTGTCTCGGCGCGCACACAACCTGACCGGCTATGAGAAGAGTTGTCCGAATTGCGAGCTTGAGCGGCGCAGAGATTCGGCGCGGCGTTACGCTCTTGCCGATTCGCCGGCGAGGGTCAGGGTGTGGATGACAGACCCGCCGAACGATCTCGAGCAACCCGCCGCGATCGCCCCATTACTGGGTGGCCTCGGCGAGGACGACCGCCGTCGTGTGATCGACGCATGCATTCGGCGTCGATATCGCCGCGGTGAAGCGCTGTTCCGAGAAGGTGACGTGGCCGACAGCCTGCACTTCCTTACGAGCGGGTTCCTTGCCATTCAAGTCACGACCCTGTCCGGCGACGTCGCGACGATGAACGTGATAGGCGCGCCAGACACCGTTGGAGAGCTGGCCCTTCTCGACGGACATGGCCGGCGAAGCGCCAGTGTGCTGGCAATCACTCCGGTGAAGACACTGGCCCTCAACCGTGAGGCATTTGACCGCTTGTGTGCCGAGCACCCTGTCGTCGAACACGTACTCGTGACGATTCTCTCCGCCCACGTCCGTCGACTGTCCGATCGACTCACCGAAGCCCTGTACGTGCCGGCGGAGAGTCGAGTTCTTCTCCGTCTCGTCGATCTCTCCCGCGTCTTCGGAGGGGCTATCGCGGGAACATCGATCCCCGTCACCCAGTCCGACTTGGCTGCGATGGCCGGAACAACGCGGCCGACCGTCAACCGAGCGCTTCATGTGGCCCAATCGGCAGGCGCGATCTCGCTTGGCCGCGGCCACATCGAAGTCCTCGACCCCGACGTGCTGGGAACGCTCGTCGCCGATCGGGCGGCTAGGTAAGGGCGAGCGTCATGAAGCGGCACGGTGTACACAATCGATGTGAAGACCAAGGCCAACCTCCCGCCAACATCACGGTCGGCACCTTGCCGTACGAGGTGCCGGTCGCGCCGAGTCGCCGGTGACGGGCACCGACAACGCTGGGAGCACGTTGCACTTCCGGTGGGTTCGTGGGGTTGTGTTGCTCGGGTTGGCGGCCACGCCGGTGGGTGAGGTTCCGGACCGCGTGGCAGCGGTGGCCGCACGGGCGCGGTTACGCCCGACGGCAAGACCGCCTTTGTGACCAACCAGCTCAGCAACTCGGTGTCGACGATTGACGTGAAGACCAGGACCAAGCACCCCACCGACATCACCGTCGGTTCGGGCCCGTTCGGGATAGCGGTCACGCCCGACGGCAAGACCCCTTCGTCACTAACAACGGCAGCGGGACGGTCTCGACGATTGACGTGAAGGCCAGGACCAAGCACCCCATCGACATCACCGTGGCGCGAACCCGAAGGGTGTGGTCGTACGGCAAGACCGCCTTCGTTACCAACGCGAACTTCGCCGACCAGCCCGGACCCACCGGCGACTCGGTGTCCACGATTGATGTGAAGACCAGGACCAAGCACCTCACCGACATCACCGTCGGCCCGCACGGCGCCGTGAAGGAACGGACACAGCTGCCGATTGCGACGCGCTCCGCTGGCGCACATAACAACGCGCCTACAACAGTGCCGATCGCGCCCGAACCGGCGATCCGCTCTCCATCTGACACCCGGCTCGGCTTGAGCGGGGCCCGCCCATAGCTGCCGATCTGCGCCTGGCCTGCGCGTACCGAACGCGCGC
>DASQTR010000429.1:0-11961 GCA_035641795.1 Ilumatobacter sp. | reverse complement strand
TGCCGAGCGGGTAACCGCTGCCGTCCCACCACTCGTGATGCGACTGTGCGATCTCGGCCGCCATCTGGAACATCGGCGACGAGTTCCCGGCGAGGATGCGGTGCCCCATGCTCGTGTGGGACTTCATCATCTCGTACTCCTCGACGGTCAGCGGACCCGTCTTGCGCAGCACGGCATCGGGCACGGCGACCTTCCCGACGTCATGCAGGCGCGCCGCCATCCGCAGCTGCTCGCACCATTCCGGCGGGTGCCCCATCGCGTGCGCGATCTCGGCCGCCAGGTCACCGACGCGGTTGGTGTGCTCGCCGGTCTCTGCGTCGCGGAACTCCGTGAGGATGGCGAGATGCTCGAACGCCTCGTGGTGCTGCGAGGCAGCCGTCGCCGAGCCCGCGAGCAGGCCGTCTTCGCCGTTCACCATCACCTCGAGCTCTTGCGTGCGGAGCCGGAAGATCTCGGCCTGCTGGCGTGCAGTCGCCGTGTCGTGGGCGACCTGCAGCGTTCGCAACCGCAGGTCGGCTGCGTGCGTGAACATCTTGCGGTACTGCGAGTCGTGGCGTTCGCGCCGTTCGAGCGCCTCCTCGAACCGGCCGGCGCGCTTGAAGGCTGTGGCCAGCAGGTCGTTGACCTCGAGCTCGTACTCCTTGGCCTCGGTCCGCTCCGACATGTCGAGCGCAGCTTGCAGCACCGCGATGGCGTCGTCGAGGGCGCCGCTCCGCAGCGCCACGCGGCCCTCGGCCACCATCACGCCGAGCTGCGCCGAGGCGCTCGGCTCGGTCCCGAGCGCGGACGCGTCGGTCAGTACGCGGCGGGCCTCGGAGAAGCACTCGGCGGCGCGTTGGCGGTCGGCCAGACCCATGTACGCCTCGGCCAGATCGGCGAGCAGGTTGGTGACGATGGACGGGTTGTGGTCACGGGCGATCTCCACCGCCCGCTTGCCCATCGAGACCGCAGGCAGGTACTCCGACCGCGACGACCGGATGCGGGCGATGTTGCCGAGGATGAGGGCGATCATTTGCTGGCGCCCGAACGGCTCTGATGCGGCGAGTGCCTGCTCGTAGGTGACGATCGCCCGGTCGTTGTCGCCCATCGAGTGGTAGATCGCGGCGATCGTGTTCAGGATGTTGCCGGTGTCGACGTGCTGGCCGGTCGTGTGGTACACGTCGAGCGCCCGCAGGCAGTGCTCGAGCGCCTCGGAGAAGTTCGACGCCTGGTAATGCACGATCCCCAGCAGGTGCAACGACCAGGAGAGCACGAGCCGGGCACCGCACTGCTCTGCGATCTCACTCGACTCCATCGCCAGCCCGAACGCCGCCTCCGGATCGCCCGAGGAGTGGGCGATGCTGGCCAGCCGGTACAGCGCCTCGCACTCGCCGACGCGGTCGCTGTCGGCACGCGCCGTCACCCGTGCTTGGAGGGCGTGTTGCCGCGCCGTCGCCAGGTTGGTGTCCTGCTCGTCCGCGGCGCGCTGCAACAGCTCACGGACTGCTGGGGACGCGCTCGGTTCGGCGGAGGCGACGGCATTCGAATCCATCGCCCCTCCATCGGCACGTCGGTAAGGCGACTTGAAGGGATCTTGACGCCATTCTGGCCGCATCATCCCTGCTCATTGGTCCCGTAAGAACGACGTCATGGCTGCGTATCCTCGCAACGATGTCGGTATCGGGCGCTCGCAGCACGCGACGGGTCGAGCGCTCGGCATTGACGGCGTTACTCCCCGTGGTCGTGCTCTTCCCGGTGTTCCTGATCGCAATGGTGGTGTTCTGGCTGCCACTGCGATTGGTGTTCGACGTCCCGTACTGGGTGCTGCCGCTCGTGTGGCTGCTGGCCGCCGTGCTGCTGTTCCTTCCGGCCGTTCAGGTCGCGCTGCTCGCCCGCTTTCTGGGCACACGGCCCCCGACGCCTGACGAGCTCACCGTGATCGCACCGATCTGGCGTGACCTGGCCGCCAAGGCCAACCTCCCGCAGTACCGGTATGTGGTGCGGGTGATCGACTCCGACGAGCTCAACGCCTTCGCGTGCGGGGGCCATCTGGTGGTGGTCACGTCGTTCGCGATCCAGGAGCTGACGGCACGCGAGCTGTCCGGCGTGCTGGCCCATGAGCTGAGTCACCATCTCGGTCTGCACACCGCGGCCCTGACGCTCGGGCATTGGCTGTCGCTTCCCGTGTTGGTGCTCGCACGGTTCGGGTTCTTCCTGCAGAACGTGGCGCGCGCGGCGACGGCTGCCTTCATGTCGCACTCGGCCGCGCTCACGCTGCTGGGGAGGATCGTGGCCGCCATCTTGACGGCCATCTCGTGGGTGTTCCTGGCCGCGTTGTACGCCTCGGATGCGCTGTCGAACGCGGTAGGTCGCGGTGCCGAGTTCGAGGCGGACCAACGTGCAGTGCGGATGGGCTACGGCAAAGCGCTCGCCGACGCGCTGCGCGAGGTGATCCGGCTGGGGGGAGGCATGCGACCCGTCGGATGGAGGGCGAGGTTGGCCGCGTCACATCCCCCGGCGCGAACCAGGGTGGCGCGCATCGAAGCGATGCTCCGGCATCCGTCGCGCTAGTTCAGCCGGCGATGTCGGCGACCTTGGCGTCGAGCACTCGGATCAGGTCGTTCGGGGCGACGCCGATGTCGAGCCCGCGCTTGCCGCCGCTCACATAGATTCGCTCGAACAGCGTGGCGATCTCGTCGACCACGGTCGCCAGCCGCTTTTTCTGGCCGAAGGGGCTGATGCCGCCGCGCACGTAACCTGTAACCCGCTCTGCGACGTCGGGGTCGCACATCTCGACGTGCTTGGCGCCGAGCGCTCTGCCGACCGACTTCAGCGACAACTTGCCGCTGACCGGCACGATCGCCACCGCGTGGCCGCCCTCGACGGTGACGAGCAACGTCTTGAACACCTGCTCGGGATCGAGGCCCAACTTGTCGGCGGCGTCGAGCCCGAAGTCGCGCAACGACTCCCCGCGCTCGTACTCGTGCACCGTGTACGCGACACCAGCCTCCTCGAGCTGATTGATCGCCGGTGTCATCGCTCACCAGTATGTTCACGACGTGCGCATCACGGCTGATCCGTCGACCGACTCCGCGCACTACGACTTCCGGCACGCGGTCCGGGTGCGCTTCGCAGAGACCGACGCGATGGGGATCGTGCACCACAGCCGCTACCTCCCGATCATGGAGGAGGCGCGGGTCGCCTACCTACGCGACATCGGCCACCCGTACCAGTCGGTGCGCGAGGAGGGACTCGACTTCACCGTCCTCGAAGTGTTCGTTCAGTACCGGCAGCCGATCCGCTTCGACGAGGTGATCGACGTACACCTGTCGGTGGCGCAGGTCGAGAGGGCATCGTTCCAGATGGCGTACCTGCTGACCGTCGACGACCATGTGCGCGCCACGGGCGTTACCGCCCACGGGTGCATCACGGCCGAGGGCCGGCCGACGCGGCTGCCGGTGTGGCTGCGGGAGCTGAACGCATGACGCTCAACACGACGGTGATAGGCGACGGCGCGGTGCAGGTCGAGGTGGCACCGGACCAAGGCGGTCGCATCGCCCAGATCACCGTCGACGGGGTGGCGCTGCTCGTCGGACACGCAGACGCGCACGAGCCGTCGCCCTTGGCGTGGGGTTCGTACCCGATGGTGCCGTGGGCGGGACGCATCCGCCGTGGCCGCTTCCGGTTCGACGGCGACGACTACGAGCTGCCCGTGAACTTCGGCGCGCATGCGATCCACGGCGTCGGCTTTGGCATGCAGTGGACGGTGACACGACACGATTCGGATTCGATCGAGCTCGAGCTGGCGATGCCGACCGACAGGCGCTGGCCGTTCGGCGGCGTCGCCCGGCAGCGCGTCCGTGTCGACGGCGCGGCGGTGCGGTGCGAGCTGTCCGCCCGCGCAGTCGAGCGGGCGATGCCCGTCTCACTGGGCTGGCACCCGTGGTTCCGCAAGCCGGCCCAGCTCGACTTCCGCCCGCGGGCGATGTACCGCCGCGATGACGAGCACATCGCCGTGAACGAGCTCGTCACCGTGCCGGAAGGCCCGTGGGACGACTGCTTCGTCAACGAGCCACCGGTTGCGGTCCGGATCGGGGGCGTCGACGTACTGCTGGAGTCGGATTGCCGCGACTGGGTCGTCTACGACATGCCGGCTCATGCCACGTGCATCGAGCCGCAAAGCGCCCCGCCGGACGCGTTCAACCTGCGTCCGAACCGCATCGAGCCCGGTGAAGCGCTGACGGTGTGGTTCGAGATCCGGTCGTTACCAAGCGGTAACACTCGCTAGTTAGCCTGTCCCGATGCCTCGGCCAAGGATCCTCGATCCCGCTGCCCCGTTGTCGCTCGCCTACTTGACGTATCGCGGCAAGCCCCACGTCGGGGGCCAGGGCATCTACACCCGCCACCTCACGAAGGCGCTCGTCGACCTCGGGCACAACGTCGAGGTGTTCGCCGGCCAGCCATATCCCGTGCTCGACGAGCGCATCACGCTCACCAAGCTTCCGAGCCTCGACCTCTTCAACGATCAGTATCCGGGGCGCTTCCCGGCGTACTGGGAGTTCAAGAGCCGCTACGACGCGCTCGAGGTGGCCCAGTTCTCCCTGGGGGTGTTCCCCGAGCCGCTCGCGTTCAGCGCCCGCGTCAACCACCACCTGACAGAGCGGCTCGGCGAGTTCGATCTCGTGCACGACAACCAGTGCCTCGGATACGGCATCGCCAAGCTCGAGCAGAAGATCCCGCTGATCGTCACGCTCCATCACCCCATCACCCGTGATCGCATGCTCGAGATGGCCGCCGCGCCGAACGCGTTCAAGCGCTGGTCGATCGGGCGCTGGTACAGCTTCGTCAGCATGCAGGGCAAGGTCGCCTCGCAGATGCCCCGCGTGGTGGTGGTCAGCGAGAACTCGATCCAGGACATCCACACCGACATGGGTGTCGCCCTCGACCGCATGCGGCTCGTGCCGGTTGGCGTCGACCCCGAGCTGTTCAAGCCAGTTCCCGGTGTGGCGCGTGTGCCGGGTCGACTGATCACCACCGCATCGGCAGACGTCGCGCTGAAGGGCCTCGCCTACCTCATCGAAGCGATCGCCAAGCTGCGCGCCGACGGTGACGACGTCACGCTCACCGTCGTCGGCCGCGCCAAGCCCGGCAAGTCGCTCGACTTGATCGAGCAGTTCGGCCTGGCGCCGTACATCGAGTTCGTGTCAGGCGTCCCCGACGAACGCATCGTCGAGCTCTACAGCCAGGCGGAGCTGGCGGTCGTGCCCAGCCTCTACGAGGGGTTCAGCCTCCCGGCGATCGAGGCGATGTGTTCCGGCACGCCGCTCGTGGCGACAGACGGTGGGGCGCTGCCCGAGGTCACCGGTACCGACGGCGAGACGGTGTTCCGGTGTCGAAGGGGCGACGCCGGCGACATGGCGGCCACGATCAGACACGCACTGGCCAATCCCGAGCTGCGCGCCTCAGTAGGCGCGGCCGGCCGCCGCCGCGTGATCGAGCGCTGGACGTGGCAGCGCTGCGCCGAGCTCACCGTCGAGCAGTACCGCGACGTGCTGGCGATGCCGCAGAACCTCGCCAAGCTGCGCCGCAACGGGCGCATCTGATGCTGACGATCAGGTTCGAAGCGCTGGGTCTCCAGCCTGGCGACGCCGTGCTCGATGTCGGTTCGGGTTTCGGACGCCACGTGTACGAGTGCGCCCGGCGCGGTGCGCGTGTGGTCGCCCTCGATCGTGCCGCCGACGAGGTGGTCGAGACGCGCAACACGCTGGCGGCGATGGTCGAGTCGGGCGAGATCACAGCTGACCGCCTGACCGGCGTGCTGCGTGGGGATGCGCTGGCGCTGCCGTTCCCGGCCGAGACGTTCGACGTCGTCATCACGTCCGAGGTGCTCGAGCACCTCCAGGACGATGTCACCGCGATCGGCGAGATGGTGCGCGTGCTGAAACGCGGCGGGCGCTTCGCGGCCACGGTCCCGGCCCAGGTCCCGGAGACGATCAACTGGAAGCTCAGCGACGAGTACCACGCGCCGAAGGCTCCCGGCGGGCACGTCCGCATCTACTCGCGAACCGAAGTGTCCGCCAAGCTGCGCGCTGCCGGCCTGACGGTCGACGGCTATCACCGTGCCCACGCACTGCACTCGCCGTACTGGTGGTTGCGCTGCGCGGTAGGCCCGCACAACGAGGACCACCCGGCTGTGATCAGGTACCGCCGGTTCCTCGAGTGGGAGATCGTGTCGCAGCCACGCAGCACGCGCCTCGCCGAACGCGCGCTCGCACCGGTGCTCGGTAAGAGCTCGGTGCACTATGGCACCAAGCCGTCCACCAACGGCCCTGTGGCGGTTCGGGCGTGAGCTCGATTCCCGACATCGCAGGGGTGTTGAGCGCTGAGGAGGTTCTGGACTCGGCCACTCACCTCGCCAGCCTCCAGACCGCGGCCGGGATGATCGCGTGGTATCCGGGCGGGCACTGCGATCCGTGGAACCACGTGGAGTCGGCGATGGCGCTCGACGTCGCCGGCTTCCACGCGGAGGCAGAGCGCGCGTACGAGTGGCTGGTCGAGACGCAACGTGACGACGGCAGTTGGCACAACTACTACGTCGGCGACGGTGAGCGGCACGACACGGTCGAGGAGGCCAAGCTCGATACCAACGTGTGCGCCTACATCGCCACTGGGGTCTGGCACCACTGGCGTTGCACCGGCGACCGAGGCTTCGTCGACAACATGTGGCCGACCGTCGAGCGCGCCCTCGACTGGGTACTCGCCCTGCGGCGCGATGACGGTCTCGCGCTCTGGGCGATCCAACCCGACGATCGACCTTGGGACTACGCGCTGCTGACCGGTACGTGCTCCATCCAGCACGCGCTGCGGTGCGGGGCGGCGGTCGGGCACGCGACCGGTTCTGCACGCCCCGACTGGGTCGACGCCGCCGACGTGATGTGCACGGTCGTCGCCCGCGATCAGAGCGCGTTCGAACCGAAGCAACGCTGGGCGATGGACTGGTATTACCCGGTACTTACGAGCGCGATCGCCGGGGAGGACGCCAAGATCCGGCTCGGCGACGGTTGGGAGACGTTCGCGATGGAAGGCCTCGGCGTGCGCTGTGTGTCGGACGAGCCGTGGGTCACCGCATCCGAGACCGCAGAGGCGGCGCTGGCGTTCGCCGCCATCGGCGACTTCGCCACCGCGACGGACCTCCTGAAATGGACCCGCCGGCACCGTCGCGCGGACGGCTCGTATGTCACCGGCCTCGTCTACCCTGACGCCATCGTGTTCCCGGCGCACGAGACGACGGCGTACACGGCAGCAGCGGTGATCCTCGCCGCCGACGCGATCACCGGGGCGTCGCCGGCCAGCGACCTGTTCGTGCTACCCGGCCTGCGTTGAGCGTCGCCGATCAGCCCCGCGGCCGACTTCGCATCGTCCAGCGCTCGGCTGCTTGGCGAATCGTGATCTCGCGGTGCGTGTTGCGGCGGATGGCGCGGGCGCCGAAGGTCGAGATCGGGTAGTCGTGGAAGCGTGGCATGTACGAGTTCATGCAGGGCACCGTACGACCTCGAGTGCAGTTGAAGTCAACAGATTTCTTCGCGACCTCATCTGATGTCAGACGTCGGCGTCGCCTCGGAGTTCGCCTTCGCTGCGTGCGTCCGCGTCCAACACTTCCCGGGCGAGGTCGCCGTCGACCGCCTTGACGACGACTGCGACGCCCCACTCGCCGTCCATCGGAATGGTTCCGCCTTCTACCTGGTCGACGATGAACGCCTCGATTCCGTTCGCCGCCAGGTGCGCCACCGTGACCTCCGCCTCGCCTCGATCGGGATGGACGGCAACGGCGACCGGTTCGGCGTGGTTGTCGGGCGATTCGTCGGACATGCGACGAGCGTAGGCCGACACGCCGCTTCCGCGCGATCCCTACACTGCAGGCCGTGTCGCGGCTCCTGTTATCCAAGCCGGCCCGCACGGTGCTCTCGATCTGGTGCTGGTTCGTGCTGGGCGTCACCCTGCTCGTGCTCGTGCCGGTTGTCGGGCTGATCCGGCTGATCACATGGCGCGACGCCGGCCGCTACAAGGCGGGGCTCATGTTCCGCAAGGTTGCCGTCGTACATCAGAAGCTCAACCCGCTCTGGAAGTTCACCGTCTCGGGGAAGGTGCCGGACGACCCGCGCCGCCCGTACGTCGTGGTCGCCAACCACGAGAGCTTCGTCGACATCCTGTTGATCTCGCACCTGCCATTCGAGATGAAGTGGATGAGCAAGACGGAGATGTTCAAGATCCCGTTCGTCGGCTGGGGGATGCGACTCGCCGGCGACATCGAGCTCGATCGCAGCGACGCCCGCGCCGGCGCGCACGCGTTGATCGAGAGCCGGAACCGACTCAAGAACCGTGTCTCGGTGATGATCTTCCCGGAGGGCACCCGCTCGGACAACGGGGACCTGCAGGACTTCAAGGACGGTGCGTTCCGGCTGGCGGTCCAGCTCGGTCTGCCGATCCTGCCGCTCGCCGTGATCGGCACACGTGACGCGCTCGTCAAGCATGACTGGCGGTTCGGATACAGCGAGGCCGAGGTCCGCGTGCTCGAGCCGATCGAGACGACCGGCATGAGCAAGCGGGATGCTCCCGCGCTGCGTGACCGCACCCGCGACCGAATCGCCGAAGCGCTGGCCGTCATGCGCGCAGAGCGCGCCGTCTAGCCGCAGCTTCAGCAGACGCGCTGCAGCGTTCGCAGCGAGCCCGTGACCGACGCCAGCTCGAACCGGCCGCCGGCCACCGCCGGCAGATAGATCTCCTCGTACGGCGGCCGCCCGCCCTGCGCCGGATCGGGGAAGACGTCGTGGATCGCGACTGTGCCGCCGACTGCGACGTGCGGCGTCCACCCAGTGAAGTCCTCGCGGGCGGGTTGTACACCGTGCCCACCGTCGATGAACAGGAACGCCAGCGGTGTCGACCAGTAGCGGGCGACGACCGGCGATGCGCCGACCACTGCCACGACGACTGAATCGAGGCCGGCGGTATGGATCGCCGACCGGAAGAAGGGCAGTGTGTCGATCAGCCCGACGCCGTCGTCGACGAGCTCACGGTCGTGGTGCTCCCATCCGTCCTGGTTCTCCTCCGACCCGCGGTGATGGTCGACCGCGAACAGGATCGTCTCCGATCGCCGGGCGGCATCGCCGAGCCAGATCGTGGAACGCCCGCAGTACGAGCCGATCTCGACGAACGGCGCCCCCGGTACCGCAGTCGCGGCAGCCGTCGCCGCCGAGTGCAACGCGTCACCTTCGTCCTCCGGCATGAACCCCTTCGTCGCCAGCGCCAGCGTGCGCAAGGTCGGGTCGAGCACGCGGCGAGCCTACGACCTGCTGCACCTCCCGCCGCGTGGCAGCATGGCGTGGATGTCAGACGCCCTCGACGATCTGATCACGCTGCTCGATCTCGAGCGGATCGAGGTCAATCTGTTCCGCGGTGTCTCACCCGACGAGGATCGCCAGCGCGTGTTCGGCGGCCAAGTCGCCGGGCAGGCGCTGGTGGCGGCGTCGCGCACCGTCGACGAGCACGACCGGCGAGTGCACTCGCTGCACGCCTACTTCCTCCTGCCCGGCGACCCCAAGGTGCCGA
Source organism: Ilumatobacter sp. (assembly GCA_035641795.1). Lineage (GTDB taxonomy): Bacteria > Actinomycetota > Acidimicrobiia > Acidimicrobiales > Ilumatobacteraceae > Ilumatobacter. Next base: position 2,376 of record DASQTR010000429.1, on the reverse strand, counting down.
TCGTGTACGACGTCGACCGCATCCGCGACGGCACCAGCTTCAGCACGCGGCGCGTGGTCGCGATCCAGCACGGTCGGCCGATCTTCAACCTGCAGGCAAGCTTCCACCGCACCGAGCCAGGCCTCGATCACGCGCTCTCGGCACCGGCCGACGTGCCGCCACCCGAGTCGCTCCCCGACTGGTACGAGCGGCTGGCTCCGCTGCGCGATCAGCTCGGCGCGCGGTACGACCTGCCGCGTCCGATCGACATGCGCTACGTGCCGCCCGATCCGGTGTTCGAGCCGGGCGTGAAGTCGAGCCGGCAGCTCGTGTGGGTCCGCGCCGATGGGCGACTCCCCGACGATCCGGTGGTGCATGCCTGCGTCGTCACGTACCTCAGTGACATGACGCTGCTCGACACGGTCCTGCGGCCGTTCGGCATGTCGGTGATGAACAGCAACCTGATGATGGCCAGTCTCGACCATGCGATGTGGTTTCACCGCCCGTTTCGTGCGGACGAGTGGCTCCTGTACGAGCAGACGACCTTCTCGAGCTCGCACGCGCGCGGCCTGGCGGGGGGCTCGATCTTCACCGCCGACGGCCGACTCGTCGTCAACGTGGTGCAGGAGGGCCTCATCCGGGTGATCACGTGAACGAGTTCGGCAGGCGACTGCCCGTCGTGGCCGCCACGGTGCTCGTGTTTGCAGCGGGGTGCAGCGCCGACGATGACGACGCGACTCCAACCACTGCGCTGCGCGGCACCACTTCCGTCGGATCACCGGCGGCCAGCGCCGGCTCGTCGAACACCGGGGCGACGCAGACGCAGCCCCAGGCACCGGTCGTTGCGACGGCCGGGGGCGCCTCCACGGCCCCCATCGTCACGGGCGCGGTTGCCACGCCGGCACCGACCACGCCGGCCCCGGTCTTCGGGGACCCGGTGGTCGCGCTCGCCTCGGTGGTTGAGGTCGATCAGCCGATCGGGCTCGCGGTCCGGCCGGGCGACACCGCGCTCTATGTGATCGGTCAGGACGGCACTGTGTTCCGCATCGTGCTCGACTCTGGCGAAGCGCAGGTGGCGGAGGTCGCCGACGTCAGCGACCGCACGAGCGCCGGCGGTGAGCGTGGCCTGCTCGGCATCGCCTTCTCCGCCGACGGCGCCCTGGCATGGCTGCACTACACCGACGACAACGGCGACACGGTCGTCGCCGAGTATCCGGTCACGCCTGACGGGACGTTCGACGTCGACGCCGAGCGCGTGCTCCTGCACATCGACCAGCCGTACCCGAACCACAACGGCGGGGATCTGGCGCTCGGGCCGGACGGCATGCTCTACGTCGCGATGGGCGATGGCGGCTCGGGTGGCGACCCAGAGCGACGGGCGAGCAACCCTGCCGACCTGCTCGGCAAGCTGCTGCGGATCGACCCCACGCCGTCCGGCGATGCGGCCTACACGATCCCCGCCGACAATCCCTTCGCTGCGGGCAGCATGGGAGATCTCGCAGGTGCTCCGGAGGTGTGGGCTTGGGGGCTCCGCAACCCGTGGCGCGTCGCCTTCGACGCCGTCACCGCGGAGCTGTGGATCGCCGACGTCGGACAGAACCGGATCGAGGAGATCAATGCCGTCGGGCCGACCGCCGAGCATCCGGCGGGGTGGGGCGTCAACTTCGGATGGAGCGCCTTCGAGGGCAACGACCGCTTCAATGAGGACGTCGCCGATCCGGGGGATCTCGTCTTCCCGGTGTGGACGTACACGCATGACGAGGGGTGCTCGATCTCGGGGGGCGCTGTGTATCGCGGCACCGTGATCGCGGGGCTGGCGCCCGCCTACGTCTACAGCGACTACTGCGCCGGCATGGTGTGGGCGTTCGACCTCGCATCGGGCCGCAACGTCGTCCTCGTCGAGGGCCTCGATGACGTGTCGTCAGTGCGCACCGGACCCGACGGCGAGCTCTACGTGCTCGAGCGCTCGGGCACCATCAGCAAACTCATCCCCGGTTAGCACGTTTGGGCTGGCTCAGGCGACGCGTTCGTACACGACCTCGCCGGCCACGATGTCGACGTTGACGACGCGCACGCTGATCTCGTCGCCGGGATCGATGCGACGCGCGCGGACGCGCCCGATGACGGCCGGGTCGGCGACCTGGAACTCGACGCCCCACTCGCCCTCGTCGAGCACGACGGCGCGGAGCATGTGGCCTTCGCGGCCGGCGAGCACGACCGCCTCGGCGAGATCGAGCGCCTGGCGCTCGGCGCGGTTGGCGCGCTGCTCGCCACGCGCCATCGCCTTGGGCAGCGAATCGAGCGCTCCCGCGATCTCGTCTGGAACGGGACGACCGTTAGCGACCGCGAGCGCGGCCTCGATCACGTATCGGTCCTGCAACCGTCGCAGCGGGGCGG
>DASQTR010000428.1:0-5355 GCA_035641795.1 Ilumatobacter sp. | reverse complement strand
GCACCACTCCGAGAAGGCACAAGCGGCGATCAGCGAGCAGTACGCAGGAATGCCGTTCGAGTCGTAGCGAACAAGTCGTAGCGAACAAGTCGTAGCCAGCAACTCGTAGCCAGCAAGCGTCACAGCGGGTCGTACCACGATCCGAACACGCTGACCGGCTCGCGATACGTTTGCGGCCGTGGGGACAACCGTGCAGTCGGTCGAGCGCGCGTTCTCGATCCTGGAGACTCTCGACGAATGCAATCCGGCACGCACGGCGGCCGACATCGCCCAAGCGGCCGGGCTCGCCCGCCCCACCACGTATCGCATGCTGCAGACGCTGCGCCGGCTCGGATACGTTCGCAACGTCAACGGCCGCTTCGAGGTCACCCCACGGGTGCTACGCCTCGGTGCGGGTTATCTCGGCCGCGAAAGCCTCGCCGCCCGCGCCCAGCCGACACTCGACGCGATCAGTGAGGAGCTCGGCGAGCACATCGCGATCGGGGTGCTCGACGGCGACGAGGTGATCACGCTGGCGGCCGCCAATTCGCCCCAGTCGCGCTTCCTCGCGGTGGCGGTCCAGGTGGGCCAGCGGCTGCCGGCGAACCGCACGTCGCTCGGCCGCATGCTGCTCGCTCACCGCGCCGGTGCCGACGACGATGACGCCCGCCAGATCCGCGCCGCCGGGTACGTCGTCACCGACGGCCTGCTCGAGACCGGCTTGCGCTCGCTCGCCGTGGAGATTCGTGACCACACCGGCGAGGTCGTCGCCTCGCTCTCCGTCGCCGTCAACGCCGTCCGTGTGCCGATCAGCCAGCTCGAGCAGGAGTTCATGCCCGTGTTGCAGGACGGCGCGGCGACGATCGGCGCCCTGATATGACGACACCGATCCTGTTGAGAATGCCGATCCTGCTGGAGAAATGCTGATGTCCAAGATCGATCCCCCGTTCCGGGCCGACCATGTCGGCAGCCTGTTGCGCACACCGGCGATTCATGCCGCCCGCGCCGACTACCGAACCGGCAAACTCGACGCGGCCGGGCTCCGCGAGATCGAGGACCGTGAGATCGCGGGGATGATCCCACAGCTCGCGGCGACCGGCATCCGCTCGATCACCGATGGCGAGTTCCGGCGGGAGTGGTTCCACCTCGACTTCCTGCAGCAGCTCGGCGGCATCACGATCGACGGTCTGATCGCGTCGACGTCAGGCGCCGAGGACAGTGTGCACTTCGCGCCGCCGCGCATCACGGTCACCGGGCAGCTCACCCACGAGCGCCCGATCCAGGTGGCCGACTACCAGTTCGTGGCTGCCCACACGCCCGACGGCTGTCTGCCGAAGGTGGCCATCCCATCGCCCACGATGGCCCACTTCCGCGGCGGCCGCGCCGGCATCAGCATCGAGTCGTACCCCGACCTCGACCGCTTCTTCGACGACCTCGCGCAGGTGTACCGCGAGGAGATCGCACTGCTGTACGCCGCCGGCTGCCGCTACATCCAGCTCGACGACACCAACCTCGCGTATCTCTGTGATCCCGGCATGCGCCAGGGCGCGATCGACCGCGGTGACGACCCCAACGAACTGCCGCGCACCTACGCGGCGCTGATCAACGAGTCACTCGAAGGCCGGCCCGACGACCTCACCGTCGCCGTCCACCTCTGCCGCGGCAACTTCCGCAGCATGCACTTCGCGTCGGGCAGCTACGACCCGGTGGCCGAGGTGCTGTTCAACGAGCTCCAGGTCGACGCCTACTTCCTCGAGTACGACGACCAGCGCTCGGGAGGATTCGCCCCACTGCGCTTCGTGCCGGCGGACAAGACCGTCGTGCTCGGGCTGATCACGTCGAAGCGTCCCGAGCTGGAACCCGCCGACGAGTTGCGGGCCCGCATCGACGACGCCGTGGAGTACGTGTCGCTCGACCAGCTGGCATTGAGTCCGCAGTGCGGTTTCGCCTCCACGATCCACGGCAACGTGATGACGCACGACGAGCAGTGGGCCAAGCTTCGCCATTGCGTCGAGGTCGCCGACAGCGTCTGGCGCTGAGCGGCCGCGGTAGGCCGCCCGGCTGCCCGAGGTCAGCGTGCTAGTGAAGGGCGCGCCTGTGCGCGACCGAACGAGCTGACCGAGATCAGCGGACGTCGGTCGCCGCCGGTCTGATCGGCATCTGCGCGCCATTGGCGTCGGCGCTCGCCACCGCGGCGTCGACGACGCGTTGCACGGCCAGCCCGTCGGCGAAGTCGGGGCGCACGTGTCGGTGTTCGACTATGGCGGTGATCCATCCGCGCGTCATCGCCTCCGTGCTGCGGAACACGTCGCGATAGGTGTCGTGCACGTTCTCCCGGCGAACGCCGCACCAGATGTCGTCGGGGATCGGCAACACCGATGCCGGCCCCCGCTCACCGCGACGTACGCCGCGCACCTCCTGCACCGTGTCCCAGTCGCACGTGGCGTAGATCGTGCCGGCGTCGCCGTGCACCTCGAGATGGTGCGTCTGGTTGAACGGTGTGCCCTCCCACGAGACCGCGCACACCTGCAGCACCCCGTACGCGCCGGACGCGTATCGCACTGTGAGCACGGCGCTGTCCTCGGCCTGTTGGTACGTGCCGCCGTCGGGACGCGACTCGCGCTCCACGAACGCAGATGCCAGCGCGCCGACGGAGACCTCGGTGTCGTCGAGCAGCCAGCGGGCCAGGTGAACCCAGTGCGACGCGAGGTCGCCGATCACTCCGGAGCCGGCGAGCTCGCGGTCGAACCGCCAGGAGTAGGCGGCGTCGTAGGCGTAGCCGGTGTAGTAGCGAAGGTTGACGTGGTACGGCCGTCCGACGTAACCCTCGCTGATCAGTCGCCGCACCCACCTGTTGACGGGCATGTAGTGGTACGTGAACGGCACGAGCGTGATCGCGCCCGTCTCCTCTGCCCGCGCCGTCATCTCCTCCGCCTCCGCCGCGTGCCGGGCGAGCGGCTTCTCGCACAGGACGTGCAGACCGCGGTCGAGCGCCGCCATGGTCAACGGGAAGTGGCTCTCGTTCGAGCTGGCGACGACAACGGCGTCGAGGGCCGCCGAGTCGAGCATGGCCATGGCGTCGTCGAATTGCTGCTCGATGCCCCACCGAGCCGCGAACGCGCCCGTCGCCGCGGGGTTGCGGCCGCACACGGCAACGATCGCCGCCTGCTCGTGCGCCGAAAGTGGCGGCAAGTACATCGCATCGGCCCACCAGCTCGTGCCGATCACGCCGACGCGCACGACCATCGGCGAGTCAGCTCCAGCTGACGGAGCCTTCGATGTTGCGCGGCAACTCCACCCATGTGCGACCGGGCTGGATACGGATCTCGTTGAGGTCGGTGAAGTTGTCGAAGAACTGGTACGGGTCGGTGGGCATGAACCGCAGCCAAGAGCCGACGCGCACGGTCCCACCGGTGAACACGTACACCGGATTGGAGCCGAGCGTCTGCGCATCCGGTGTGCGGGCGTCGATGGGGCTCGGTAAGTAGTTGCACATCATCAGGACCACGTTGTTGGTCGTGACCTGGCCGCTGTTCTCTGTGTTGTGCGGGCCGCCGTCCTGGAACCGGTGGTACAGGCCCGTATCGGAGTCGTACTCCCACGTGACCTGCGTGTTGTCCATCGTCACGTTGATCGTCGTCGCCGGCTGACCGTTCTGGATCGCCTCGTCCGGGCGCAGATACGCGAACACCTTCGGCGGTACGTGGAAGTCGGCCGGGCTGTGCGACCACATCGCCTCGCTCGATGTGTAGAGGTTCCACGGCCGGCGCCGGCCCGACCGGCGGTAGTAGCCGCTCGTGTGGTTCGCGCTGAGGTCGACGAGTTCGGAGCGCTCGATGTAGTAGGTCACGCCGGCGTTGCCGCCGCTCCACACGAACAACGGATGGTCGAACGCTTCGAGGATCTCGATGTCGGGGTGACGCCCGGAACGGACCGGTCCGACCGTGTCGACGCCCATCGACTGGAATACCGCCGCGAATCGCGTGGCGCCGTCGTTGATGATCTCCTCGAACACGATGTCGGCCTGGTTGAGCCCGGACTGCGGCCGCGCAGGCCCGACGTTGTCGATCTTGACCGCCTGTGCGGGACGCTGCGGGATCTCGCTGGGATCGGAGATCGGCACGCCGGTGAGCGGCATGCGCAGCACATCGGGCACGGTGGTGGTCGTCGTCGGCTCGAGCGTGGTGGGCGTCGTGCTGGTCGTAGTGCTCGTGCTGGTGCTCGTCGACGTGCTGCTGGTGGTCGGCGCCTCGGTGGACGCGACGGTCGACGGTGCCTCGGTGGTGGTGGCGGCAGCGTCGAGTTCGTCGTCGCCGCCGGAGCAGGCGGCGAGTACGAGCACCTCAATGGCGACGATGGCAGCGGCGATTGCGGTTCGCGTTCGGATCACAGTTCCCTCAATAGTGCGATGCGCTCTTCGAGCGGCGGATGCGTGTTGAACAACCGGTGAAGACCGCCCAGGCGACCGTTGTCACCCACCCCGCTCATCGGTTGCTCGATCCACAAGTGTGCCGTAGCCGTCGACGCGGAATGCGTCACCGTCGTGTCTTGCTGGAGCTTTTCGAGCGCCGAGATCAGCCCCGGCGGGTAACGCGTGAGTTGGCAGGCGCTGACGTCGGCGAGCGTCTCGCGCTGGCGCGAGATCGCAGCCTGCATGCCCCTGGCCACGATGGGAGCGATGATCAGCAGCGCGAAGCCGATGATCGCCAGCGGGTTGCCACGGTCGCCCCTGTCACCCGACCGTGCGATACGACCGCCGTTCCACCACATCATCCGGATGCCCAGGTCGGCCAGCAACGCGGCGGCACCCACCATGGTCACCGCAAGCGTGGAGATCAGGATGTCGTAATTGCGGATGTGGCTGAGCTCGTGGGCGACGACGCCTTCGAGCTCGACCCGGTTCATCTTCTCCAGCAAGCCGGTCGTCACTGCGATCGCGGCGTGCTTGGGATCACGGCCGGTGGCGAACGCGTTCGGCGCCGGATCGTCGATCACGTACACGCCGGGCTTCGGAAGACCGCCGGCGATGCACAGCCCCTCGACGATGTTGTGCAGCCGGGCGAACTGCTGGGGATCGGCGGGCCGGGCACGGCTGACGGCGAGCGCGATCTTGTCTGCCTTCCAGTACGAGGCGAACGCCACGACCGCCCCGATCACGAGCGCCACGATCGTGGCCGCGATGCCGTTTCCGAACACGACCCCGAAGGCGAAGCCGATCAAGGCCACGATGATCACGAAGGCGATGATGAGCAGCACGCTTCGGCGCTTGTTCGATCGGATCAGGTCGTACATGTGCGGGCGCAGTGAAGAAGGGCGTGGTGCAGAAGGGGGTCAGGCTGACGCGGCGGCCGGACGGGTGGCCGGCTCAGAAGTCGA
>DASQTR010000427.1:0-2930 GCA_035641795.1 Ilumatobacter sp. | reverse complement strand
GCGACTTGAGCAGCTCGATGTCGACCTCGGGCTCGTTCTGCTCGAGCCCCATCCCGCCGATCCGGCGGCTGAAGCTCATCGCCCCACCGGTGGCGATCATCGTCTTGCTCGGGATGCAGTCCCAGAGATGGGCGGCTCCGCCGAGCACGTCACGCTCGATCACGGTGACCTTGGCACCGAGCCGGGCGGCGTACGTGGCCGCCTGATTGCCTGCCGGCCCACCACCGATGATGACGAAGCGAACGGTCACAAGACAACGTTACGGCACGGGCACCCCGCTAACTCGCCGAACCCGACTCGAGACCGGCGATCAGGACGTCGAGCCCGACCTGCGTTGCGGTGGCGCCGTCCGGATCGACCGATTGGGGCACACCACCCGCGACGTTGGGGCAGAACCGGGACGGGTAGGCGAGCTGGTCGCGCCGTTCGCCCACCCATTCGAAGTGCATGCCGTCGGGCGTGCGCCAGTTGCCGCCCCACGCGAACCCGTGCTTGCGGAAGATGCGGACGACGTCGCAGTTCATGCGCGGCGTGCAGCCCTGACAGTTGGACGTCGTGTTCATGTCGAGCGCCACGGCGTACGCGTGGCGAGACAGGAACCCGCTGATCCGGCTGTACCGGGGATTGAAGCAGCCGCCATAGGTGTTCGTGTTGGCCACGTCGATGGCGGCAGCGAGCCCGGCCGCGGCCACCTCGTCGAGCGCGGCGCGGAGCGAGCCGCTGACGGCGTTGTGGCATCGAGCCCGGATCGGGATCGCCGGACTCAGCAACACCTGCCCCGGCGGCAGGTACGTCGCCTTCCAGATCGGGTGCATCTCGATCGTGTCGCCGGACACCACCTGGTACCACGGTGCGCCCACCATCGACTTGAGGCGCGCCGTGCTGAGCGCGTCGTCCGGATCCCGAGCATCCCAACTGCGCTCGACTTTGGTGTTGGGGCGCCCGGTCAAGCCGAGGTTTTGCACGGCGGTTTCGAACGCCGACCGGGAGCGGATGTCCCAGACGATCATCTCCGTATCGCCCACCACGCCGAGACGATCGGCGGCGCCAGGCGTCATCAGCAGCTCTGCGCCGCCGACGCGCGCGTAGGCCAGGACGCGCCCCACGCGGAACCACTGCGAGGAGCCGTCGAGCCCGCGCAGCTCGAGCGTGTCGCCCTGCTGGGCACCGGTCGTCTGTGCCGTCAGCTCGTTCATCATCACCGTGCCGTCATCGAGCTCACCGGGAATGTCGTCGCCGACGACGCCGCCGAGCGCGGCGCGGGGCATGGCGAGGAGCACCATAGGGATCAAGAACCCGTCGGGCGCGGCGTGAACGACGGCGCCGGCGCGCGTCACGGCGCGCAGACCGACCGAGGCCGTGCGCGCGGGAGCCGCGGCGGCGCCCGCCTGCTCGGCGGCCGCGAACGTCGCGGCAACGACCTCGGCGTCGACGTCCTGCAGGTCGAACACGACGGCGACGTCCTCGAGACCGGGATCGACGCGAACCGCTGGGCGTGCGACTGTGGCGCCCCCGCCGGCACCGACCTGTGCGAGCGCGGCGGCTCCTCCCGCTGCGGTGGCGAGCGCGGCGGCGGCGAGCGCCAAGCGTGCGGCGCTCCGGGCGCGACCGAGTCGGGCGGCATCTCGCGGCATGACGTCCGAGGCTAGGGCGACCGAGCAAGCTCTGGGTGCCAGGCGAAGCACCACCGACTACCGTCGAAATCGTGGACGAAACGCTCAGCGCTGAACCGGTCGGCAGTGGCCTCACCGCCGAGCGGGCGCGCCGTCTCCATCGAGTTGCGTCGCTTCGAGATCGTGGCGACGAGCCGTATCCCTATCGCTTCGACCGCTCGCACACGCTCGCCGCGGTCCGACACGAGTGGGGCGAGCTCGAACCGGGGAGCGAGACCGCGGCCGAGGTGACCGTCGCCGGGCGTGTGATGTTGCTCCGCGACACCGGCAAGCTCGTGTTCGCGACGATTCGCGACCGCGACGCACACATCCAGCTGTTCGTGTCCAAGGCGGTGATCGGCGACGCCGCGTTCGACGACGTGAAGGAGCTCGACCTCGGCGACTGGGTGGGTGTCCACGGCACGCTGATGACGACGCGCACCGGCGAGCTGTCGGTCAAGGTCGACCAGGTGGCGCTCTTGGCCAAGGCAGTCCGTCCGCTGCCCGACAAGTGGCACGGGCTATCCGACCCGGACACCCGGTTCCGGCAGCGCTACGCCGACCTGATCGTCAACGACGAAGCGCGACGGGTGTTCCAGATCCGGCATGCGACGATCGCAAGCTTCCGGCGCACGCTCGACGCCAAGGGCTTCATCGAGGTCGAGACACCGGTGCTGCACGTCGACGCCGGTGGCGCCCACGCGCGACCTTTCAAGACCCACCACAACGCGTTGGCGATGGACCTCTATCTCAGAATCGCGCTCGAGCTGCACCTGAAGCGGCTGATCGTCGGCGGGCTCGAGCGCGTGTTCGAGATCGGGCGAATCTTCCGCAACGAGGGCATCTCCCATCGCCACAATCCCGAGTTCACGATGATGGAGCTGTACCAGGCGTTCGCCGACTGGAACGACATGATGGCGATCACCGAGGAGCTGGTCACGCAGGCCGCGCGTGATGCACTCGGTACGACGGTCGTTACCATCCGCGGCGAGCATGTCGACCTCGCCGAGCCATGGCCACGCGTCTCGATGTCGGAGGCGGTGTCGACGACGGCCGGCGAACGAGTCCATCCGTCGATGGCGATCGAGCCTTTGCGCGCGATCGCCGATCGGCACGGCGCGACCTACGAGCCGTCATGGGCACCGGGCGCATCATCGAGTCGCTGTTCGAGGAGGTGTGCGAACGCGACCTCGTGCGGCCGACGTTCCTGACCGGCCATCCGGTCGAGATCTCGCCGTTGGCTCGCGTCGATCGCAACGATCCGTTCGTCACCGAGCG
>DASQTR010000426.1:0-4525 GCA_035641795.1 Ilumatobacter sp. | reverse complement strand
GCCCCGTCCACGACGAGCTCCCCGGCAGCACGCCCGCCATGTCCCCCGGCTCGGCGCCGGCGACGGTGAAGGAGACGACCGTGTCGCCCTGGCCGGCGGTCAAATCGGCGGGCGTGCCCTCGGCGACGAGCGCGCCGCCCGACAGCACGCCGACGCGGTCGGCGAGATGCGCGGCCTCGTCGAGATAGTGAGTGGTCAGCAGCACCGTGGTGCCGAGCCGGCAGAGGTCCTCGATCAGTTCCCACGATTTGCGTCGGGCGGCGACGTCGAAACCGGTCGTGGGCTCGTCGAGGAACAGCACCTCGGGATGTCCCACGATCCCGAGGCCCAGGTCGAGCCGGCGCTGCTGGCCGCCCGACAGCGTGTCGATCCGCGCCGTCGCCTTGTCGTCGAGCCCCACGAGCGCGATTACCTCTTCGGCGGGTCGTCGGCGACGGTAGGCGGATCCGTACAGCTCGATCGCCTCGCGCACGGTGAGCTCTCTCTCGACCCCTGACGTCTGCAGCACGATGCCGATTCGGTCGCGGAACACCCGGCCGCCACGCGCTGGGTCGACCCCGAGCACACTCACTTCGCCGTTGTCACGCACGCGATGTCCCTCCAGGATCTCGACGAGCGTCGACTTGCCGGCGCCGTTGTGGCCGAGCAGGGCGTAGACCTCTCCCTCCTCGATCTCCAGTGACACGCCGCGTACCGCGGCCTGGGTTCCGTACGACTTGTGCAGGTCGCGAACTCGGATGGCCGTCAATGGATTGCACTCTGAGAATGCGAGCGCGTCACCGTGGGTATCCGGCGGGCGTGATCGGCAGTCCGGTGTCGTTACGGAGATGTTCTGCTGCGGATACGAAGTACCGCATCAGCTCGGCCGCAATCGAGGGGTCATCACAGACCTGCTCGACCGCGGATGCCATGTGCTCGAGCCAGCGATCGCGCTCCCGCGGACCGACGTTGAACCGCATGTGACGCATCCGCAGCGCCGGGTGACCCCGCTCGTCGGAGTACGTCGTCGGTCCACCCCAATACTGGGCGAGGAACAAGGTCAACCGGTGACGGGCTCCGGAGAAGTCAGGCTGCTCGGGGTACAGCGGCGCCAGCACCGGATCGCCGGCCACCTCGGCGTAGAAGGCGTCGACGAGCCGCTCGAAGAACGGCATGCCGCCGGCACGTGAAAACAAGCTGGGCGCCGTGACCTCGTCGGACACGGCGCCCAGGTTAGGGGGAAGGTGCGGGAATGAACTGTGAGGGGCGAAGGATCAGAACGTGGGCAGGAACTTGCGGTACTCGACGAGCTCGTCGCGCTTGACGACGAAGGGGGTGGAACCGTCGCAGGCATCGAGGATGACCGCTTCGTCGGCGGCCAACAGCACCAATGCCGAGATCACGTCGCCGTTGCGGGCGAGCTCGATCACATCGCCTGCGTCGATCTTGTCGTTGAGGATTGTCGTCATGTCATGCTCCGTGTGGTCAGCGGCGGCATTTTCCTTACGTGTCGCCGTACCCAATTCCATCGGTGCTAACACAGAGATCCTTGAGGCATTCCTGATACAGGACGTGCCATTTGACACAACTGGGTCCGGGCTACGAAAACTCCGGCTCGTCCCACTCCGGAAAGACGTCAGGAAGCCCGTCGCTGACACGATCGGTGAACACCGCGTCGCGCTTCTCCAGAAAGCTGACGACACCCTCCCGCGCGTCCGCGCTTTGGCCGCGAGTGAGCATGGCGCGGCTGTCGGAGCGGTGCGCCGCCATCGGATGCGCGGCGCCAAGCATGCGCCACATCATCTGGCGCGTGAGGGCCACGGAGACGGCGGACGTGTTGGCGGCGATATCCAAGGCCAGCTCCCGTGCGGCCCCGGTCAGGTCGCCCGGTTCGTGGAGGCTGCGCACGAGACCGCCGGCGAGCGCCTCGTCGGCGTCGAACACGCGGCCGGAGTACGTCCACTCGAGCGCCGTGCTGATGCCGACGACGCGCGGCAGGAACCAGCTCGAGGCGGCTTCGGGCACGATGCCCCGTCGTGCGAACACGAACCCGAATCGGGCTGACGTGCTGGCGAGACGGACGTCCATGGGCAACGTCATGGTGACGCCGACGCCGACCGCGGCGCCGTTGATGGCGCCGATCACCGGTTTGTGCGACCTGAAGATGCGGAGTGAGAGCACGCCCCCACCGTCACGCGGCACGCGACCGGCCTTGTGCGCCGCCGTCGCGGTGTGGTCGAACGCCGATTCACCGGCTGACAGGTCGGCGCCGGCGCAGAAGGCGCGTCCCTCACCGGTCACGATCACCGCCCGCACGGAGTCGTCAGCGTCGGCCATGTCGAAGGCCGAGATCATCTCGCGCATCATCGTGAGCGTGAAGGCGTTGAGCCGATCAGGCCGCGAGAGCGTCAACGTCGCGATCGAGTCGGCGACGTCGTATCTGATCTGGGTGAAGTCAGCCACGCCTCGAAACGTAACGAACGGTTGGTGTTCCGGTTACACGTCGAGGAATCGCGAGGCGGCAATGCCCGACCCGATCATGCCGACGAGCGCGCCGAAGGCGAGGATCACGATCGCCACCGTCCACTCGTAGCCGTCGATCACCACCAGCGCGGTCATGCCCGACGACTCAGGGAAATCGCGCACACCTTCCGTCCAGCGCCAGTTGATGAACCACATCGCGCCAACCGCGAAGACGCCGCCCAAAAGGCCCTGGATGAGGCCTTCGAGCATGAACGGTATTCGGATGAACCAGTCCGTCGCGCCGACCAGCTTCATCACCTCGATCTCTCGCCGTCGAGCGAACATCGCCGTGCGGATCGTGTTCCAGATAAGAAGCCCGGACGCGAACATGAGCGCGATCCACAGCCCGGTCGTGTACGTGCTCACGAAGTTCTGGAGCTTGCTGATCAGGTCGAGCTGCTCCTCGGCGAGCGTGACGTTGTAGACCGACGGGAACGTGGAGTACGTCTCCTTGAGGCCGCGCAGGAACACGACGTCGGTGCCGTCGACGGGCACGATCTTGAACAGCGTGGGGATTGTCTCCGGCGTCAGTAACTGCCGCGTCGTCGGGTCTCCGGCAAGCACCCGATCGGCGTCCTGGAGCGAGCAGTCGACGTCGCAGTACGACCACGACTCGATCGACGTGCCGACCTGCTGGTTGAGCTGATCCTCGATGAACTGCAGGCCGTCGGGTTGCGTGCCGGCGTTGACGAACACGATCATCTCGACTCCGCCCTCCCACCGCTGCAGGAGATTGTCGAAGCCGTGCTGGATCAGCAGCGTGAGCCCGAAGATCAGCAGCGAGACGGCCGAAGTGATGATCGCCGCCACCGTGAGGGTGACGTTGCGTTTGAAGCTCGCCCAGGTCTCCCTGAGCGTGTACATGAGGCGGGAGATCACTCGTAGACGCCCCGGGCCTGATCTCTGACGATCACTCCACGGTCGAGCTGGATCACTCGCTTGCGCATCGTGTTGACGATCCGTTGGTCGTGGGTGGCCATCACTACGGTGGTGCCGGTCTTGTTGATGCGGTCGAGCAGACGCATGATGCCTTCGCCCGTGCCGGGATCGAGGTTGCCTGTGGGCTCGTCGGCGATCAGGATCAGCGGCCGGTTGACGAACGCCCGAGCGATCGAAACGCGCTGCTGTTCCCCACCGGAGAGCTGGTGCGGAAAGCGCTCTTCCTTGCCGGCGAGTCCCACCAGGTCGAGCACGGCCGGTACCTGTTGGCGGATCACGTGCTTGGGCTTGCCGATCACCTCTTGTGCGAAGGCGACGTTCTCGAAGACGGTCTTGTTGAACAGCAGCTTGTAGTCCTGGAAGATGTTGCCGATGTTGCGCCGCAGGTGCGGAACGCGCGACGGCGGCATGTCGATGATGTTGCGCCCGGCGACCCAGACCGCGCCGCGTTCCGGGCGGTCCTGCCGGTTGAGCAGGCGCAACATCGTGCTCTTTCCGGATCCGGAGGGCCCGACGAGGAAGACGAACTCACCCTTGGCGATGTCGAAGCTGGCATCACGGAGGGCGACGACGTCGGCGGCGTACGACTTGGTGACGTTCTCGAGGCGGATCATACGAAGGGCCGAAGGGCGTCGATGAGGCTACCGTCGCAAGGCTGTCACATAACGTCAATGTCGAGGTTCAACGACGCCGCCGGCGGCGTCGGCGCCCGTAGCGCCATGCCATCGTGAACGCGTACGCCGTGAACATCAGTCCGGCCAGCACCGGCCAGAGTCCAGAATCGGCGATCACGCCCAGAGTCTCGCTCTGAAGCGAACAGCGACGTGTGCGCAGTGCTGGCGCCGCACTCGCGAACGAGGGTTGGCGTCAGGCGAACCGCCAGCGGGTTTGGCCCCCTGGATCGCCCTTGTCGAAGCCGAGCACCTTCTTCGGCGCGACCTGATACACCCATGCTTCGCCGCCCGTGTGGTGGAACGCGCTGTCGCGGACCTCGAACTGCCACTCGGGGCCGTACTTCTCCACGAACTGCCGTGCCAGCTCCTGCAGGCGAGCCTCCTCGACAAGACGGTCGGCGTTGCCCTCG
>DASQTR010000425.1:0-7640 GCA_035641795.1 Ilumatobacter sp. | reverse complement strand
CCGCACCGGCCACCGAGCCCGCAGGCACCGAGCCGGCGACGACGGCACCCGCCGATACCGACGCACCCGCAACCGATGCACCCCCGACCACGGCGGCCGGCGGCGACACCACGGCTCCCGCGTCCACCGTGGCCGAGGCGGATCTCGACACGAATGGTGACGGCGAAGTGATCATCGGCATCGCCGCCGCCGGGCCGGCCGATGACGGCGCCTACTACCAGGCGGTCGTGGATGCCGCCACCGAGATTTCGGCCGACCGTGGCTTCGGCGAGCCGGTGGTCGTCGACAACATCCAGGCCGCCGACGCTGCAACCGCGATCGGCGACCTCGCGCAGCAGGGTGTCGACATCATCATCGTGGGCGCATCCGAGATCGCCGAGCCGCTGCCCCAGCTGATCAGCGAATATCCCGACGTCTTCTGGTACTGCAACTGCGGTGCCGGCTTCCCGGAGGACCCAGGGCTCGCACAGAGCACCGACGACGGCGGCGAGATCAGCTATACGGCCGGCTACGCGACGGGACTCAAGCTGCAGGAGTCTGGCGGCGACTCTGTGGTGTTCATCGGCTGCTGCGACCTCGGGTTCGAGAAGCAGGCCTACATGGCGTTCGAGCTGGGCCTGCAGGCCGTCGATCCGTCATACACGCTGACGTACGTCCCGACCGGCGACTTCCCGTTCGACTTCGACAACACGGCGAACGCCACGGCGGCGCTGCAGACCGCGGTCGACCAGGGCGCCGACGCCGTCTACCCGTACCTCGGCGGAGCCCATCGCCCGGTCGTGCAGGCTGCCAACGAGGCGGGCCTGATCACGATGAGCGCCGGCTCGTCGAAGGTCTGCGAGCCGACCGAGGAGCTCGACTACGACATCGCCGTCAAGTTCGATGGCGGCGACTACGTGCGAGCGGCCATGGAAGAGATCGCCGCGGGCGAGTTCCAGGAAGGAGAGACGAAGCTGTTCAAGGTCGGCGTCGATCCGGAGCCGGGTGCGGTCATCTGCGACGCCACGCCCGAAGAACAGGCCGTCATGGATGATGTCTACGAGCAGGTCGCATCTGGCGAACTCGAGCCCCAGTTCGCCGAGATCGCGGCCGAGGCCTTCGCCGAGGGCTGAGCCGCACGGCCGCCTGACCGAAACCTTGTCCCAGCAACGACACGACACCGGTGGGGAGGAGATCATCGTCTCCCCACCGGCGGTCGAGCTGAACGGCATCACCAAGCGCTTCGGCGCAGTCGTCGCATGTGACGACGTCGATCTCACCCTGCGGGCGGGACGCATCCACGGCATCCTCGGCGAGAACGGGGCGGGCAAATCAACGCTGATGAAGGTCCTGATCGGGCTCGTCATCCCCGATGCCGGCGAGATCCGTCGCAACGGTCGAGCGATTCAGATCAAGGACCCGATCGAGGCCGCATCACACGGCATCGGCATGGTCCACCAGCACTTCTCGCTGGTCGAAGCATTGACCGTCTGGGAGAACGTGGCGCTCGGTGATGTCGGCCAGTTCGACCCGAAACACATTCGCGCGCGCGTCGCTGAGATCAGCGAGCAGTACGGGCTCGAGATCGATCCCGACGCGCGCATCAGCGAACTCTCTGCGGGCATGCGGCAGCGGGTCGAGATCATCAAGTGCCTCAGGCGCGACCCAGAGGTGCTGGTCTTCGACGAACCGACGTCGGTGCTCTCGCCGGCGGAGGCGAAGTTCCTGTTCGAGGCGTTGCGGGTCGTCGTCGAGCGCGACCAGAGAGCGGTCGCGCTCGTCAGCCACAAGCTTGCGGAGGTGATGGCGGCGACCGACGAGCTGACGATCATGCGCGACGGCCGCGTGGTCGACGCGCGTCCGACGGCCGGCGCCGACGCCCGCTCACTGGCGCGCGCGATGGTCGGTCGCGAGGTTCGTCTGAGGGGTGAGGCGATCCGGACCGGCGAGCGCGTGCCGCCGCCGCCCCGCGACGGCGCGCCGGTGCTGCGCATCGTCGACGCCTCGCTCCGAGGGCGTGACGGGCGCGTGCTGCTCGATCGGCTGTCGATCGACGTACATCCTGGCGAGATCGTCGGTATCGCCGGTGTCGAGGGCAACGGCCAGCGCGCGCTCGGCGACGTGATGTCCAGCCTGCTCGAGCTCGACTCCGGCAGGGTCGAAGTCGATAGTCGCCGTGTTCGCACCGGTCGTGCCGGCGCCATGACGCGCGCCGGGGTGGCGGTCGTCCCTGAGGACCGGCACCACTCCGGATGTGTGCTGGACTTCAGCGTGGCAGAGAACATCTTCCTCGCCGATCCCAGCCGCGTGGCTCAGTACGGCCTGATGGACCACGCGGAGATGGACCGCCAGGCGACGGCCTTGATCGACCGCTTCAGCATCATGTGCACGGGGCCGGCGGCTCCCATGTTCTCGCTGTCGGGCGGCAACCAGCAGCGCGTGGTGATGGCGCGTGAGCTCTCGCACGATCCGCGTGTGCTCGTCGCCGCACAGCCGACGCGCGGCCTCGACGTCGGGGCCATCGAGTACTTGTCCGAGCAGATCCGCGCCGCCGCCCGCAACGGCGTCGGCGTGCTGCTGATCTCGACCGAGCTCGACGAGGTGCTCGATCTAGCCCACCGCATCCTCGTGATCGTCAACGGGCGCATCGTGGGCGAGATGCCGAACGTCGACGTCGATCTCGAACGGCTCGGCATGTTGATGACCGGGGCACACGACGAGTCGGCCGATGAGCTGGCCGCCGAGTGGCGGCTGTGAAAGCACCTCCATGACGGATCTCGGCACCACCGCCGCCACGATCGACGAGGAACGTCCTGAAGTCGCCGCCCAAGCGCGGCAGCGCTCCCGCCGCGGCATCTCGCTCGAAGTGGTCGGGCTGTACGTCATCTGTATCGCCAGCGCGCTTGTTCTGGCGGCGCTGCTCGTCGTCCTGACCGGCGGATCGTGGACCGCGGTGTTCTCCGCGATCCTCGACGGCAGCATTCTCAACTCCGGCCGGATCGGGCTCACGCTCGCCGTGTCGGCACCGATCCTGCTTGTTGCATTGGGAACGATCGTCAGCGGACGCGCCGGCCTCGTGAACATCGGGCAGGAAGGCCAACTCGTGATGGGTTCGTGCTTCGCCGCGTTCGCCGCCTCGCGGCTGGCCGGGCCGGGGCCGTACGTGCTGATCACGTCGATGCTGATCGGAGTCGTCGGCGGGGCGTTCTGGGCCGGAATCGCCGGCGTGCTGCGCTACTGGCGCAAGGTACCAGAGGTGCTGACCACGCTGCTCCTGGGCAGCGTCGCCGCCAACCTGATGGGGTTCGGGCTTCGCCACAGCTCGCTCTTGTTGGCGCCGGCCTCTGGACGCGCCAACCGCAACCAGGTCAGCGAGCCGCTTCCGGAGGACACGCGAATACCACGCATCACCTGGTTCGACAACGAGTTCCCGATCTCGGTGTTCTTCGCGGTGGGGCTGGCCATCGTGCTCTCGATCGTGCTCACCCGTTCGGTGGTCGGCTTCCGGTTGCGGATGCTCGGCCGTAACCCCGGCACGGCGATGCGCGCCGGCGTTGCCGAACGCCGCTACGGGCTGGCGGCGATGCTCGTGTCGGGCGGTTTCGCAGGCCTCGCCGGGGGCATCATGCTCGCCGGCGGCGACTTCGGGAACTATCAGCTGGTCGCCAACTTCGGCGCCGGTATCGGCTTCGCCGGGCTGCTCGCGGCACTCGTGGCGCGTCAGCGCGTCCTGGTCGCGATCTTCGTTGCGTTCATCTTCGGCGCGCTGCGCACCGGCTCCGGATTCCTGCGCGCGACCGGTGTATCGGGGCGAATCTCCGATGTGGTGCAGGGTCTGCTGGTGCTCTCTCTGTTGCTGCCACCCGCCATTCTCTACGTCCGAGAGCGCCGACGCGCACTCGCCGCTACGACCGCGAGGACATGATGCGCGAGAAGGTCATGCTTGAAAAAAGGATGCGCAGTGCGCAGGCGGCGTGCGGTGTGGCGGGGGAACGCAGTCATGTCTGACTTCCTCAGCGCGCTCGGTGAGATCGCCACCAACGAGAGCGCGTACCGAAACGCCGCGATCGCTGCCGTTGTGCTCTTGTTCGCATCGTCGGGCGAGCTGGTGGCAGAGAAGGCGGGGACGATCAACATCTCGCTCGAGGGGATGATGCTCGCCGGCGCGTTCGCCTCCGCCGTCGGCCAGGATCTCACCGGCTCCGTCTGGCTCGCCCTGCTGTTCGGAATGGCAGCCGGTGTCCTCGTCGCGCTCGTGCAAGCCAACATGAGCCACCGTCTGCCCGCAGACCAGTTCGTCGTCGGCCTCGTGCTGAACGTGCTCGTACTCGGGCTGGTCGGCTTCCTCACCTCAGAGCTCGAGCCGCAGACCAATGTGGTCGGCCGCGTCGAGATCCCACTCCTCGCCCAGATCCCGCTAGTCGGCCCGGCGTTGTTCGACGCGCCCTGGGTGCTCTACCTCGCGTACGGGATCATCCCGGTCGTCTGGTGGATGATCTACCGCACGCGCTGGGGACTCGCGGTGCGTGCCGTCGGTGAGGACCCGAACGCGTCAGACGTCTCGGGCCTCCATGTCAACAAGCTTCGCCGCCAGACGATCTACATGGCGGGGCTGACTGCCGGCTTGGCCGGTGGCTTCTTCTTGTTCGCTCGCTCCGGTCGCTTCGAAGATTCCCTGATCGGCGGGCGCGGGTACATCGCCATCGCCGCCGTCATCTTCGGTGGTTGGACGCTGAAGGGAACGGTCGCCGGCTGTCTCCTGTTCGGTGCCGTCGGTTCGTTCGCGCTCACGATCCCCGGCCTCGGCTTCGACGCCATCGATCCCGCGTTCCTGGCCATCGCCCCCAGCGTCGTCACAATCGTCGCGATGGCGTTGTTCGCCACGCGGGTGCGACAGCCGGCAGCGCTCGCCCGCCCGTTCATCCGGGGCTTGAAGTGAAGGCCGTGTCGTACCGCGCCCCGGGAGGGATCGAGGTGCTCGAGTACGCCGACATGCCCGACCCCGAGCCCGGCACGCTCGACGTCGTCGTCCGCGTCGAGGCCTGCGCCCTCAACCGGCTCGACGCGGTGCAGCGTCACGGTTGGTACCAGCTCCCCGGGTTCACGTACCCGCACGTAGCCGGCATGGACGTGGCCGGTACCGTCGTGTCGATCGGCAGCGGCGTCAGCGACGTCGCCGTGGGTCAGCGCGTCGTCGTCGACCCGTCGATGGCAGGCGTGGCCGAGGGCTCGAGGCTCGCCGGCCGCGGTGACTTCTACGGCGACCTAGCTGTAATCGGCGCCACGGTCGACGGCGGCTACGCCGAGCTGTGCCTGGCGCCGGCCAGCCACGTGTACCCCGTCCCCGACGACATGCCGATCGAGCAGGCGGCGACGTTCCCCACCTGCTACCTGACCGCCACCCACGGGCTGTTCGAGGTGGGCAAGCTCATGGCCGGCGAGACGGTGCTGATCCACGCCGCCGGATCGGGCGTCTCGGTGGCGGCGATCCAGCTCGCCAAGCACGCCGGCGCGATCGTGCTCGCCACCGCCGGCACCGATGCCAAGTGCGAGCGGGCGCTCGCCATCGGCGCCGACCACGCGCTCAACAACCGCAACGGCGACGTAGCCGGTTGGGCCCGCGAGGTAACCGGCGGCGCCGGCGTGCGGATGGTGTTCGACCACGTCGGCACGGCCTTGTTCCCAGCATCGCTGTTCGCGCTCGGCGTCCGCGGCCGGCTCGTGAACTGCGGTAACTCGTCGGGCGACACGGCCACCATCCCGTCGCTCGGCTACGTGTACCACCACGGGATCTCGATCCTCGGCTCCGACCCGTACCGGCCGGAGGAGTTCGGGCCGGCGTGGCGCACGTTCTGCGAGCAGCGCTTCGCGGTCGTGATCGACTCCGAGTTCGCCCTCGCCGACGCCGGCATGGCGCAGGAGAAGCTGCTCGCCAACGACGTGTTCGGCAAGATCCTGCTGCGTCCGTGATGGGTGGAGCGTGTAGGCGATGATCATCGAGCCGCGTGACGCCCCGTACCCGGAGCTCAAGAAGTCGCACACGATGTCGCGCACCGGTCGCCCGTTCACCGACGTCAAGCCGCCGCCGGCGGCACCGGTGTGGGCGGCGATCGAGGGCCTGGCCCGCTACCACGTGCTCTTGGCGGCGATCGAGCTCCGCGTGTTCGACGCCGTGCTCGACGCCGAATGGGCCGAGTCCGGTGAGCTCGCCGAGCGGCTGGGTGTCTCGCCCCCGCATCTCACGTCCCTGCTCGACGGCGTCGTCGCGCTCGGGCTGCTCGACAAGGTGAGCGGGCGCTACGCCGCCAACGACACGACGCGTCGTTACCTCGTCAGCGACGGCCCGGCGTGCATGGCGCAACTCGTACCGGTGGCGCCCGGTCCGCAACACAATTGGACACGGCTCGCCGACACTGTGCGACGCGGCCGCCCGGCGACGCCGATCGACGACGATCCGGGTGCGTTCTACGTGCCTCTGGTGGAGGGCACGTTCACGACGATGTGGCGCACCGCCACCCGCCTCGACCGCATCGTGCGCTACGCGACATCGGCCGCATCGCCGCGGGTGCTCGACCTCGGCGCCGGCGGCGCGCCATGGGCGATCGCCGTGCTGACCGCCTGTCCTGACGGGCATGCCGTCGTCAACGACCTCCACGGCGTGCTCGACGTCGCCCGCCGCACCACCGCCGAGCACGGCGTGGCCGACCGTTGCGAGTTCCGGTCGGGCGATTACTTCGAGATCGAGATCGAGTCGGGCGAGTACGACCTGGTGGTGCTCGGACACGTGTGCCGCGCGGAGGGTGCTGATGGCGCAGTGCGGCTCATCCGTCGCGCAGCCGACGCCCTGCGGCCCGGCGGCCGGGTGATCGTGGCCGACTACTTCCAGGATCCGGAGCGCAAGCTCAACCCGCACGCCGTGCTGATGGGCGTGACCATGATGGCGAACACCGTCAACGGCTTCACGTTCACGACCGAGCAGTACGGGGGCTGGCTCGCCGACGCCGGGTTCGTCGATGTCCGGCTCGTGGAGCCGATCGCGTTCCAGCAGTGCATGATCGCTACCCGCAAAGGAGACCTACCGTGAGCATGGTTCGTGAGACCGACGGTCTCGTACCCGACACACCGTCACCGATGCTGCAGCCGTGGGAGGTGTACGACCGCGACCTGTTCGAGCTGGAGATGATCCGTGTCTTCGGACGCGCTTGGGTATGGCTCGGCGACACGGAGGATCTGCAGAAGCCGGGCGACTTCCTGACCGGTCGCATCGGCGCCCAGTCGGTGCTCGTCGTGCGCACCGCCGACGGTGAGGTCAAGGGCTTCCTCAACAACTGCCGGCACCGGGCGTCGGGGCTGTTGTTCGAACCGGCCGGCAACTGCGGCTCGTCGATGACATGCCCGTACCACAACTGGGCGTACGACCTCGACGGCCGTCTCATCGGCATTCCCGACAAGGCACGCATGTACCCCGACGGGGTCGACATGTCGCAGCTTGGCCTCGTGCCGATCCGCATCGAAGTGGCGTGGAACAAGCTCGTGTTCGGATGCCTCTCGCACAAGACGCCGTCGTTCCGGGAATGGATCGCCCCGCTCGCCGAGCGCTACGACACGTACAAGTTCGAGACCTACACGCGCTACCACCGCGACCTCGACCAGGAATACCC
>DASQTR010000424.1:0-5359 GCA_035641795.1 Ilumatobacter sp. | reverse complement strand
GTGGCTGATCGAGCACGGCGTGGCCCCAGAGGACTTCAACTCCTACGGCGCCCGGCGGGGCAACCACGAGGTGATGATCCGAGGCACGTTCGCCAACGGGCGGATCCGCAACCAACTGGCTCCCGGAACGGAGGGTGGGGTGACCGTGCATCTCCCGGACGGTGAGCCGATGTCGATCTACGACGCCGCCGTCCGCTACCGCGAGGAGAACGTTGCGCTGGTCGTGCTTGCCGGTAAGGACTACGGGTCGGGATCGTCGCGCGACTGGGCCGCCAAAGGCACCGCGCTGCTCGGCGTGCGAGCCGTACTCGCCGAGAGCTTCGAACGCATCCATCGTTCGAACCTGATCGGGATGGGCGTGCTGCCGCTTCAATACCGGGGAGGGCAGTCGGCGGCAACGCTCGGTCTCACCGGTCGCGAACAATTCGACCTGATCGGCGTCGACGCGTCGCACCCGTCGAGCACAGTCACCGTCCGAGCCGACCGCCGCGAGTTCGAGGTGGACGTTCGCATCGACACCGCGATGGAACTCGACTACTACCGCCACGGCGGCATCCTGCCGTTTGTGCTGCGATCGCTCAGCAGCTGATCCGACGCACCCAAAGTGGCGAATGGGACGGGATGTGCTCGGTGTTCAACTCGGGTTGTGGACGAGCGTCCGCGCTCGGGCGATCACGCGCTCGGCGGCTTCGCGCAGCTCGTCGTGCGTCGCTGAGCGGCGGACAAGCTCACGCATGCTCTCCAATTCCGGATCGTCGACGGCCACGTCGGCTAGCTCCACCGCGCTGAGCGCCACGACGATGGCTTCGTCGTGATGGTCTAGGCCTGCGAGCGTCTCGGCGCGAGTGATCAGCCGTTCGGCGAGCGGCGTCGCGGCCGGTGGCTCGAGTAGTTCGACAAGGCGATGGCGGCGCACGTGCTCAGCCGCCATCACCACGAGGAAGCCGGCGAGTGCGAGCAAGCCGACGAGGGTGCTGAGTCTCGCGGCCACCGCTACGCACGCGGCAGCCACCCAAGCAAGTTCCAGCCGCGTCTCGAGGCTGGCGTAGACCCTGCCGCGACGACCGTGCGGGGCGAACTGCTGAATCGTCGAATCGAGCGCCCGCCGGCCGACGCTTGCCGCCAGTCCGAGAATCAGCACCGCGCCGATGAGCGTGGCGCGCGTGTAACCGAAGCCGGCAGCCACCATCGCGCCGGCGGCGCCGAGCATCGACCAGGTGAACATGCGTTGCTCGTTCAAGCGCGATCGGATGGCTGGTGCGACCACGGTGCCGAGGAAGGCGCCGACGCTGTTGGCGGCGATCACGGCGCCGAGCAGCCACGCCGGTTCGTTGCCAGCGCGCAGTGCGAAACCGAAGTGGAACAGGGCGTAGCCGACCGCGGCCCGCAGCGCCATCATGTCCCACATCGCTCCCGTGAAGTCGACCTTCAGCAGTTCGACGATGTCGCTCCGCCGGGCGGCTCCGGCGGCCGGCAACACCCTGCGCAGGCTCCATGCCGCGATCGCGCCGAGCACGTAGAGCACCGCCGCGATGCGTAGCGTCCATGGACCCCCGGCTGCGGTGTACACAGCGATCGCCGCTACCCCGGCGATCGTGCCGGCGATCGACGAGGTGCGCGACAGGCGTGCGTTGGTGGCGACGAGATCGTCATTGCTCTCGACCAGCAACGGCACGAGCGCGTTGCGACCGACCGTGTAGGTCTTGGCGACGACGAGCACGCCGAACACCAACGGAAAAAGTGCAAGGGTACGGAGCTGCTGAGCCAGCAACAGCACGAGCGTCGCTCGCAGCGCGAAGGTGGCGACCACCACTCTGCCGATGCCGCCGCGCACGCGGTCGATGACGGGGCCGACCAAGGGCGCCATCACGAGGAACGGCGCGAGCGTGATGACGAGGAAGAGCAGGACGCGTGGTCGAGCGGCGTCGGCCGACACACTGAAGAAGATCGAGCCCGCAAGCGAGATCGTGAAGCAGGTTTCGGCGGCGGAGTGGAGGCAGTGCATGACGGTGAAGCCACGCAGACGCCCGGTGCCGAACATCCAACGGGCGAGACGCCCACGCATGCTGAGGGAACGCGAAACGTCGCTGGCGCCGCTCACGATCTCACCCGTCGACGATGACCGCTTCGGGCTCGACGCGCTCTTGGGAAGCGACTTCCCAATGGTCGGCGCGCCAGACGAGCGTCACCAGCTGGGCAGACGCGTCGTCCTCTCGGCGGTATGCCTCCACCCGCACGACGTACGGCGGTTCGGGCGGAATCGTGCCCAACACGAGCAACAGTCCGTCGTCGCTGACCGGGCGGCCGATCGAGTCGGCGTCGACTGCCGTCGCCGTGTCGTCGACGAACGTGACGTCGTAGCCCTCGCCCATCAGCTCGATGATCGCCACTTGGTCGTCGAGTACCAGTGGCTCATTGAACGGTGCTACGAAGACCTTGGGCTGCTCGTCAGGGTCGGAGGGTGGCATGAATGGAGCCAACGCCGCTGCGTAGGCGCTGGCGTCCGGCGCGGGAACTGACGGATCGTCTTGTCCTGCGCACCCCGCCGCAACGCCCAGCGCCACGAACGCCACGAACGCCACGAACATCAGTAGCCGTGACTGGTGGCGCACCCACGCATGGTAACGATGAGCGTTCCCGCGCTCCGGCGTGGTGATGTCAAGCGGCGCCGCGCGGCATCCGCCTTGGCGTCCCGGCACGCTGATATCGAGCTATCCGTGCGGTGTCGCAACCGCCCGACCGGTGAGCTCACCGGCTTCCGGGCGCCGATACGCCTCTAGTGCGTCATCCTTCTTGAATCGCTCGATGTCCGGTCGGTCTGCCCGTGGACAACAGCCGGCGAAATCATTTACCGATCCGTCTGGTTCGTGAGCGGTCGATGGACGTGTAAGGGTCACGGTCACGGCGAGCCGTTTGACCAGCGCTGTCGCCTGGGTACACATCCAAAGACCACGCCGAGTCTGAGAAGCAAACGAGGTTTCGTGATGCTGTGGACCATTTTGATCATCCTGGCGATCATTGCCCTCGTGCTGTTTATCTTGGGGCGACGGTGATACCCGACCGCGGTGTGTAAACCCACAGTCCGATTCGGGGCGTCGACAAACGCGAACGACCAAACTCTCAATGAAGGTTCCGTCCGTTCACGCTGTGCAGATACCACTCGGAGCACAGCGGTGGTGGTAGCGCTTCAGTAGCCCACCGCCCGCTCCCTTCCGCGGGCTGAGTGGGCGGCCGCGTGTCGCCTCTGTCGCCCATCGGGGTGATTGACAGGACGCCGTGCGGTGTGCACGCTGCGTAGGTAAGTCCGCGCAGTGTGTGGCGAGAGGTTCTACCCGTTCACAGCGCAAGCCGCGGGGAGGAGCTACACACCGGCGGGGCCGCTCCGGGGACCCTTTCGTCACCCAGGGGCGGCCCCGCCGCGCGCGGTGACGCATCCGGACTGAGCTGTCCGCAACCAGCAACGCCTGCTCCCACCCTGACCGCGACAGACGACCCCTAGTCGTACGTGCGGGCGATGGGCCACGCCGTCCGGATGACCGATCCGACCGCAACACTCGGCGGGCACATCAACGACATGCAGTCGACGCCAACGACGGGCGCGCCGTGAACGTTTCAGGCAACAGCACCCGGCGAGCGGCAGGGTACGCAAATGCCCCTCGGCGTCCTGAACCTGAGTACTGCCGCGGTCCAGATTGAGTAGTGCCTGCTCTCCCGCGGGCTGGCGGCTGTAGGGCTTACTTCAACACTATGAACAACACCTTTGCTACGACCGACATGATCGTCGACTACCGCGATATCGCCGCCCACCGTCCCGCGGCCGGCGGCCTCGCCATCCCCGCCTACCTCCGCGGCATTAACTCGTCGGTGTGGCAATCCGCGCTGCACCGAAGCGGGCAGCGCGCCCGAACCGCTGCCGCGCCACCCCCCGGCTGACGGCGCCTCGCGTGCACATGTCGACCATCAGACGAGTCCAGCGTCGTACCCCACTGATGGTGGCACCGCCCCGGGGAGACTGAGAGGAGTCCCCTGGGGCGGCTGTCCAGCCTCAAGCCGGGCATCGTGTCGGGTTCAGCTGCATCGAAGTGCGCTGTCGTGGCGAGTAGACGGTGGGCGCTCATCGGGTGGCCCTCCGATCGATCGGGATGCCGAGCGAACCGCGTCGATCCGCAGTCGATCGAGTCGGAAGCTCGACCGCTGTTCACCCTCTGGCGGACGCGATTGCCCATGGTTTGGAGACCGAGACCAGTTCGGCGATCTCCGCGATGCCGAGAGTGGCTCCACGACGCAACGCGGCTTCCACCACCGGGGCGCCTACCCGCCGGGTGCAGTCGGTCAGCAACTGGTCGTGTTGACGACGCTCGTCCGGAGTGTGGCGGTAGCCGTGCTGCTCACCGATGGTCTCGGCGACTCCGATCAGCGTGCATGCTGTCTGCACGTCGTCACGACACGACCCGGCGAGCGCGCGGACCGTCAGCATGACAGTCCACGGCAAGCCGACCTCGAGCGCGAGAGCGACCGCTCGGCGGCCGTGCATCGAGGCGCGATCCCAATCGCCGGCGAGCGCTGCGATTTCTCCCAATGCCCGATGGTCCATCGCAGTTTCGCGTGTCATTCCGAGGCGTTCGTGGATCGCCAGCGCTTCGGAAACGTGCTCGGCCGCAGGCTCGCACAGACCTGCGAGAAGTTCGGCGGTGCCGAGCCCGAACAATACGTGGGCGCGTACGACCGGGTTGAACGGGCGTCGTACTGCGGCCAGTCCCTCGCGGCCGAGCGCAAGCGATCGCTCGACCTCACCGTTGCGCGCCGTCAGCCAACACAGACACGATCGGACGATCGAGGAAGAGCGGAACTGAGCTGCGCTGCTGTGCTGGTACGCCGCCAGCATGTACTCGATCGCTTCATCGAGCTGCCCGAGGAACTCGATGGCTTCGCTGGCGCTGATCTGGAACAACGATGCGGTGCCGGCGTCGCCCAGTGCCTGCATCCCTGCAATGCACGATTCGTAGCTGGCGATGGCCGCGGCGAGGTCGTCCTGCACGTATGCCGCCAGGCCGTCGAGGCCGGCCGCCAGGGCGACATGCCATCGATCGCCGACACCCGCAGCGGTCTCGCGCAACTCGGCGGCGAGAGAGCTGACCGTGTCGGGTGCGAGTCCCACAACGGCGATGTGCAAGGCACCCAGCCCGAGCACTTCCGTCAACAACGCGGGATCGCCGATCTGACGTGCCATCTCGATCGCCGCCTGGGTCGTGTCGATCGATTGCTGTTGTGCCCTCGACGGCTCGGCCGAAGTGGCTGCTGCCGCCGAGCGGGCGACGTCGATGACATCGATCGCCCACGAACGACCGTCGGTGTGACC
>DASQTR010000423.1:0-2129 GCA_035641795.1 Ilumatobacter sp. | reverse complement strand
GATCCGCCGGTACTCGGCCTCGAACGCGGCGCGTAGTTCGTCGGCGCTCGCCGGCCACACGTCGATGTTCGCCTCTTCGGCGGATAGCCACACGGTGACCTCGTTGCCCTGCCCGGCGTAGCGCACGTCGGCGCCGTAGCGGAACCGCACGGCGTCGGCGGGCACACCGGCAGCGAGCAACACGCGACGGCCTTCGGCCCGCAGCTCCGACAACACCGCGTCTCGCTCGGCTTCGTCGATCGCCGCGAGGTCGCGCACCATCGAGCGGGCGAGGTCGATCCGCACCGGCGAGACGAGCGTGCCGAACGCAGAGAGCACGCTGGCGTTGACCGGGAACACGACACGCGACGACTCGAGCAGCTCCGCCACGCCGCAGGCATGCACCGGCCCTGCACCACCGAAGGCGAGCAGCGGCACGCCGCGCAGGTCGACGCCCTGTTCCACGGCGTGCATGCGTGCCGCCGCCGACATGTTCTGGTTGACGACCTCGTGCACGCCGGACGCAGTGCCAACGAGATCGAGCGCCAACTCGTCGGCGATGCCGCCCACCGCGTGTGCGGCGAGCGCGGCGTCGAGCGGCATGTCGCCGCCGAGGAACCCGGCCGGGTCGAGCAGGCCCAAGACGACGTCGGCGTCGGTGACAGCTGGTTCGTGGCCGCCGCGGCCGTAGCTTGCGGGCCCCGGGTCGGCGCCGCTCGACTCGGGCCCGACCTTTAGCAGACCAAACTGGTCGACGCGGGCGAGGCTGCCGCCACCGGCGCCGATCTCGACGAGGTCGACGGACGGCACGGACACCGGGAACCCGGAGCCCTTCTTGAAGCGGTACATGCGCGCCACCTCGAACGTGTTCGTGAGGTCTGGCTCGGCATGCTCGATCAGGCACGCCTTGGCGGTCGTACCTCCCATGTCGAAGCAGAGCAGGCGATCCTCACGCATGCGACGGGCGAACCACGTGCCCGCCAGGGCACCTGCCGCCGGACCGCTCTCCACGAGGCGGATGGGGAACCTGGCGGCGTCGTCGGCCGACACCACGCCGCCGTTGGACAGCATCATCAACACCGAGCCGCCGAACCCCGCCGCCGACAGCCACTTCTGCAGCTCGTCGAGGTAGGGCCCGATCACCGGCATCGTGGCCGCGTTGCAGGCGGTCGTCACCATGCGCGGGTACTCACGGATCTGCGGTGACACCTCGCCGGAGATGCACACCGGCACGCCGAGCTCGGCGCGCAGATGGTCGGCGACGACGCGCTCGTTGGCAGGGTTGACGTAGGCGTTGAGGAAGCAGACTGCGACCGACTCGACCTTGGCGGCTGCCAGCTCGGCGGTCAGCGCGTCGAGGGCTGCGCTGCTGGGTCGGATGGCCACGGCGCCGGCGGCAGTTACCCGCTCTTCGATCTCGAACGTGCGATCACGCGGGATCGGTGGCGCCGGGAACTCGATCTGCAGGTCGTACATGTCGTACCGGTGCTCGTCGCGGATGAGCAGCGTGTCGCCGAAGCCGTCGGTGGTCACGAGTCCGGCGCGGCCGGTCTTGCCCTCGATCAGCGCGTTGGTGATCAGCGTCGTCGCGTGCACGATCGGCGCCGTGATGTCGCTCGGCTGCACGCCTGCCTTGTCGAGCAGCGTGGCGACGCCGCGACGAACGGCGTCGAGCGGGGCCGACGGCGTGGTGAGCGTCTTGTCGACTACCACCGTGCCGCTGGCGGCGTCGAGCAGCACGAGGTCGGTGAAGGTGCCGCCGATGTCGACCGCCAACCTCCAGTCGCGCCGTTCCCCGGCCACGGAGGCCGTTTCTGGCCGTTCGCTCGCTGGCGCTCGCTCACTCGCATTTGAGCTCGAGTCGCTCATCATCAGCCCTCCTTGGCGAGATCGGGTCGCGGTGGTGCGAACACGTCGAGAATCCAGCACTCGCCGTACTCGTCGTCGCCGATGAACACGGAGTCGCCGTGCCACACCGAACGTGGCGCCAGGTATGCCTCGCCCGTGTCGAGTACGACGCGCTCCTGCGACTCGGGGTCGTCGCCAATCCGGAAGTCGAGCTTGCCGCGCAGCACCATCCCTAGCTGCTCGTTCTCCGCATGGTGGTGCAGGAAGCTGCCCGTGGCGCCACCGGCGATGCGCCAGAAGCA
>DASQTR010000422.1:0-7624 GCA_035641795.1 Ilumatobacter sp. | reverse complement strand
GAGCTCGACGGCGTGCGCGAGGAGGCCTTGATGCGCCTCCAGATACCAGTCGGTGTGCGCCTCGCCGTCGCCCCGGGACACCGAGCTGCGTACGTCGTCGCGAGCATGGTCCATGACCGCCTCGAACAGCCGGAGCCATTCGGCGTCGTGGTCGCCGACAGAGGCGCGCACGAACTGGTCGGTGTCGATCGGAAGGAAGACGTGGAGTGGGACGGCGCGCCGGCGCGCCTCGTCGAGCACGATCAGATCCGCACCGGCGGCTGGCGCGGACACGACTCCAGCCGGCTGCATCACGTCGAGCAACCGGCCGACGCGCTGCGCGACGGCGGATACCTGTGACGCCGGGAACCGTGGCTCACTGCGATCCGGCGGATCGATCCGATTGCCGGCGTGGACGATCAGCACGACGGCACAGTAACGCTGTGCCGGGGCACCGGCGACCCGACGAAAACCGCCCTGTCGATCGTCGGGCGACACGTATCATCGGTGCCCTACGCCCAGTCGGCGAGGGGGGTGTTCGTGGCGACCAATCGGGATCTTTCCGACATGAGCGAGTCGATCGACGACGACACGCACGTCGCCATCACCGTCGTCCACGGCAGCGTCGCCAACGCCGAGTATCCGCTGATGATCGGCGGCTTCGAGGGCGAACAGTTCGGTGGCGTCGAACGCTTCCTCGACCGCCAGTTCGGCGGACTGTTCACCTCGTGGTCGGAGATCGACCTCTACCCGCGGCAACTCGGCATCGCTCGCTTCATCGAGCCACGGCGCACCGCCGACAAAGAGACCGAACCGCCCGGCGCATATGTGCTCGGGCTGGGCTCGCTCGCCGATCTCGGTCGCGAGGAGCTCACGTTCGGGGTGCGCCAGGCGCTCGTCGATCGCTGCATGCGCCTCTACCGCGATCCGCCACCTGCCACCGGCCCGTCCTCGAGGATTGCGGTCGGCGTGTCGAGCATGTTGATCGGCGTGCGTGAGGAGAACGGCATCCGGATCGAGGACTCGGTGGCGGGCATCGTCGAGGGCGTGCTCCAGGCGAACCTGGCGCTGGCGCGCTACGAGGCCGCGATCGCCGAGCCGGGCCCGAGCGTGCGCGTCATCGCCCTCGAGTTCGTCGAGCGCTACGCCGAGCGCGCCAACCTCGCCGCCGTCTCGTTGCGGCGACTCCCGACGGCAGTGCAGTTGAGCGAGGCCTACGTCGACCTGCGCGGTGTCACCGTGCAGACGCGACCGGGAGGCCTTCCGCTCGGTGCCGTGCTCACCGAGGCGGCGCCGTCGTGGCGGCGGTTCCTCATCACGAGCGTCGAGCAGGACCAACTCGCGAGCGAGCGGACGATGCTGCTCGACGTCGCCGTGCTCGGACGGGAAGCGCGGGCCGACCGTGTGCAGCATCGGCTCGACCGGGCGATGGTGGACAGCCTCGTCGCCCGCATCTCGCAGAACAAGGACGACGTTCGGACCGCGGCGACGCTCTACGACCAGCTCATCCCGCATGAGCTGCGCAGCGCGTTCCAGACGACGGCCGGCGTGCAGTTCATCGTCGACGCCACGACCGCGAACTACCCGTGGGAGCTGCTCGGCGCGCCCCGGCCGTCCGATCGGCGTCAGGCGGGCGGCTCCTTCGGAGGGGCGATGCGCCAGTTCACCGAGTCGGAGGACCGTCGGCTCAATCCCGAGCGGGCGTCGTTCGGTAGCGCGCTCGTGATCGCCGCCGCCAACGTGCCCGGTGAGAACGAGCTGCCCGGTGTGCTCGAGGAGGCTGACGTCGTCTCGCAGCTCCTCGAGAGCGCGCTGCCCGGCAAGCTCACGCTGCTCGACGACCGCCGCCGGGAGATCGACATCGTACGCGTCCAGAACGAGCTGTTCGGCGACCATCAGGTGTTGCACATCGCGAGCCATGGCATCTACACCGAGGGCCGCCCGGATGCCACCGGGGCGATCTTGTCGTCGGACTGTCTGCTCACGGTCGACACGGTGCGTCAGCTGCGCTTCGTGCCCGACGTGGTGTTCCTCAACTGCTGCAGCCTGGGGCGCACGGGCATGAACCGGCTCGCCGCCGGCCTTGCGCGCGAGTTCATGGCGATCGGCGTGCGTGCGCTCGTGGCCGCGGCGTGGCCGATCGACGACGCCGCCGCGTCGGCGTTCGCCGGCACGTTCTACACCGAGCTGATCGCAGGCCGAACGCTCGGCGACACGGTCACCCGGGCCCGCAACCACGCCGCCGATCTCGGCGGTCGCGAGACTTGGTCGGCCTATCAGTGCTACGGCGACCCAGGCTTCGTGCTGCGTGGCGCGCGCGTGTCGCTCAGTGCCGCGACCACCGAGCCGGTCAGCCTGTGCGACCTGATCGCGCGGCTCGACACGTTGGCGGTACAGACCTCGGACCTCGGGCGACCCGGACGGGGCGGCGTGCAGGATCGCCGGCGGCGCATGCTGGCGATGTGGCTAGAGCTCGCCGGTTGGATCGACAGCAGACCGTCGGTCTCCAAAGATGACGCGATCCAGCGCAAGCTGGCGACGGTCGCTCGCGACCTCGGCGAGTACCGGACCGCGGCGGAGCGCTTCCGACGGTTCGTGATCGACGATTCGTCAGGGGCGCCTGTCGTCGGCGCGACGAGTCGCGCCACGTCGATCGGTGACCTGCAGCAGACCGCCAACTGCCTCGCCCGCGCCGCCCAGAAGGCGGCCCGCGACAGCAAGGCCGGGAACGCGTTGGCCGACGGTCTGCGCGCCGACTTGGATCTCGCCATCGAACTCGCGCGAACGGCGGTCTCGCTACTCGCCGACCGCGAGAGCCTCGGTGTGCTGGCCAGCGCGTTCAAGCGCGCGGCCACGGTCGACCCTGAACGCCGCACCGAGTTCCTCACCGAGGCGATGAGCAACTATCGGCAAGCCGACGAGCAGAGCGCGCTCACCCGTTTCGGCGCCGAGAACGCGCTGCAACTAGCGCTTCTGGTCGGCGGCGAGAGTGCGGAGTGGGCACGCTTCGAGCTCGAGCAGCGATCGGTGCCGCGGGCCCCGCCACTGGAGGCGCACGCCACGACCGCGTACCGGGTCGATCAGCGCCGCGCCGATGCCGTCGACTTCTGGACCAAGGCCGACGTCGGCGACCGCGCTCTGACGCGGCTGATCGCGGCCGACGACGACGGGCGGCGGGAGAAGGCGACCGCCGATCTCGTCGCCGCCTATCAGCGCGCGTTCGCGACGCGGTCGACATGGGCAGAGCGCCAGAGCCCGCTCGATCACCTCCGCGATCTGTCGTCGTTGCTCGACGGTGCCGATCCACGCTCGGCCTACCTGCAGCGCGCCTGCCAGGAGCTGGTGCAATGGGAGGACGTTCACGTCGAGGAGACCGTCGACGAGCTCGATGCGTCTCCGTGAGCTGAGGGCCTGATCCATGGCGAAGGCCTACGACGCGTTCATCTCGTACAGCCACGCAGCCGACGCCCGACTGGCGACAGCACTCGAGCGCGGGCTCGAACGACTCGCACGCCCGTGGAATCGAGTGCGTGCGATGTCGGTGTTCCGTGACGAGACCGACCTCACACTGAACCCCGATCTGTGGGCCATGATCAGCGACCGCCTCGACCGGTCCGGGCACCTGGTGATGCTGATGTGCCCTGAGTCGGCGGAGTCGCCATGGGTCAACAAGGAGGTGGCGCACTGGTGCGACGCCCACGGCGTCGAGCGCCTGTTGATGGTGTGGACCGACGGAGCGCTCGAATGGGACGACACCGCCGGCGATTTCACCGCCGGCTCGTCTGCTGTCGCAACTGCGATACGAGGCCGCTTCGCGCGCGAGCCGTTGTATCTCGACCTGCGGTGGGCACGCGACGATCCCGACCTGACGCTCGCGTCACCACGATTCAGGACCGCGGTCGCTCGCGTCGCGGCACCGATCCGCAACATGGCGCCGGGCGACATCGAGGGGGAGGACTTGAGGCTGCGGCGGCGGGCCAAGCGCCTCGCCCGGGCCGCGGTTGCCGTGATCGTGGCGCTGGCGATCGTCGCCACGGTCGCGGGCGTGCTCGCCGTGCGTAGCTCGCGTGCTGCGGAGGCGCGGGCGCGGGAGGCCATTGCCCGGCAGGTCGGACTCGCCGCGCTCGACCTGTCCGGTACGGACATCGATCGTGCGCTGCTCATGTCGTTGGTGTCGGCCGATCTCGCGGCTGACGACGACGGTCGCTTCCAATCGACGCAGGTCCTGATCGGGAAGTACTCGCGGCTCGAGGCGCTGCGGCACCTCGGCGACGAGTTCGTCAACGTCCGCGATCTGGCGCTCGGCGACGATGGGTCGATCGTCGTCGTCGCCGGTCGTGCAGATGGTTCAAACGCGCTGGCGACATGGCGTCCCGATGCCTCGGTTGCGGATGTCGAGCCGTTGCCCGCCGGCGCCGTCGCCGAGGTAGGGCCCGGCCTCGCCTCTCTCCGTGGATCGCTGCTCGCGGCGGACACCGACGCAGGGTTGGCGTGGGTGGTGAACGAAACTGGACTCCTCGCGATGGTGCGCCTCGTCGACGGCACGAGGTTGACCGAGTTGGAGACCACGGGCGACGTGCTGGCCGACGTTCGCGGCGACCGTGGGGCAGCGCTGGCCGATGCGCGGCTGACGCTCTACGACGCAAGTGGGATCGTCCTCGCAAGCGCCACTGACGCGCCGCCGGCAACGGCCATCGGGCTTGCCGCAGACGACGGAGAGGTCGTTGTCTCAGCGAGCGTCGACGGGGCGATCGTGCGCTGGTCGCGCGATGGCGATCTCCTGACGCCGTCCGTCGTGGCGGCCGTGCCGCAGACGGTCGGCGGCGTCGGCCGGATCGCGCTCGCCCGCGACGGCGAGCGAGCACTCCTCCTGGGCTCCAACGGGACTGCGTTGGTCGACCTCACCAGCGGTGACGCGGTCGAGTCGCCTGGCGGAGGCACCACGGTCGTCGAGTCAGATCCGTCTGGGCGGTACGTGGCGACCGGCGGCAGCAGATTGGCGGTGTGGGACCTCGATCGCGGTGACCGGATCATCGCCGTGCCACAGGTCGCGGCAGCGCTCGACTGGAGCGGCCCGTGCGATCAGCAGCCCTGCAGGCTCGTCGCCGGCGGCGTGGCGATCGACGTCTTCGACCCGGCAACCGAAACCCAGATTCGCCTGGTCGACGAGATCGGCGTCCAGTCGGTCGCGATCTCACCCGATGGCGGGCGCGTGGTCAGCGGCGGTTGGGGCGAGAGCCTCGCCGTATGGAGCGTCCGTCCGAGCTTCGACGACTCTGAGCGCCGCGTCATCGCCGCCCAGGAGCTGGCGGCGGTGCCGGCAATCGAGGGAGTGGCGGCCGTTTCGAATCCGGTCTGTCAAGGTGCCATGGCCGTCAGCCCGAACGGGATCTACGTCGTCGCCCTTGCCGAGGGAGCGGTCGCTCGCGTGTGCACAACCGACGACGGCGGATCGCAGATCGCCGTGGCGCAACTGAATCCGGGCGCCGGCGACATCACCGCTGTCGCCGTGGACGACGACGGGTCGGTCGCGCTGGGCCGATCGTCGGGGATTGTCGAGGTGTATCCCGTGACCAACGGCGCGTTCGGACGTGGCCGCGCGATCGACGTCCGTGTCGGTGGGGAGCAGGTCCACGTGCCGGCGCTGGCACTGCGTGGCGGCCTCGTCGTCGCAGGTGTCACCTTCCCGGGTGCTGGCCAGACGCCCGCGCGAGTCGTCAACTGGCAGCTCGCCCGTATGGAGCCGACCTCGTTCCCGATCGATCAATACGACGTCGCCCGTGTCGCCGTGCTCGATCCGAGCGCCAGCGTGATCGTCGTCGCCGGCCGCGACGAGCCGGACGGTCCGGTGACGGTGCAGCTGTGGGAGACGGCGTCGCGCCGGCGCGTGGGCCGGGCGCTGAGCGGGCTCTCCGGGGATGTGAGTGCGCTGGTGGGCCTCGAGACGGCGGTGCTGGGCGCAGACACCGCCGGTCACATGTTCCGGTGGGAGATCGAGCGCGATCCCACGCGTGACGTGTGCGCGATGGCCGGTCGCCCGCTCACCGTTGGCGAGTGGGATTCGTTCGCGGGCGGCGCGCTCGCGCGTTACGAGTTCGAAGATCCTTGCGAATGACACATCGACGTCATCCGCAGGGCCGGCCGGTGGCGATCAGGACGACGACCTGCGTCCCCGGCGCCAGCGTGGCAGGGTCGACCTGTAGACCGCGGTCGTCCTCGTACACGACAGCGGGATCCTCGGCGCTGACGACCTTGACGACGTAGTCGCTCGCCTCGCGGGGGCCGCGGCAGGGGCGCTCGATGTCGGCGATCTTGAGCCCGGCGCCGCACAGATTGGGCAGACCGACGGACCAGTACGTACCGACCGCGTTCCACGCCGACACCGGTGATGCGGCCTGGTCGGTGCACGCCGGGAAGTAGTCGGCAGAGGAGACGGTGTTGACCGAGCTCACGAACTGCCCGGGGGTGGTGGGGTCTGGTCGCGCCAGCCACGGGTCGAGATCGCCGACCTTGATGAGGAACTCCTGTGGGGCACCATCCACCGTTCCGGAGAAGGGGAACGAGCACATCCACTGCGGCTCGGCCTCCGTGCCCACATTCACGAACGAACTCGGGCCGAGCGTGCCCTGCCCGATCACATCGTGGCCGTCTCGCGGGAGCACGACGAAGGCGGCACCGGACTCGAGCCCTGCGGTCCACGGTTGGTCGACGTCGCGGCCCGTCCAACCGCTGCAGCTGCCGTCCTCGTTGCGGATCGCCTCGCTGAAGCTGTCGGTCTGGTCGGCACCCACACCGCCCGAGTTGCCCGCCACGGCGATGCCGACGATGTCACTCGAAACGACCGGAATCGTCGTCGGCGCGGCGGTCGTGGCGGCGGCGGTCGTCGGCGTTGCAGCCGTCGTCCCGGGTGTGGTCGGCGCCACCGTGACCGCGGTGGTGGTTGGCTGCGGCTCGCTCGAGGACGCCGTGGAGGCCCTTACCACGATGGTGGTGGTGGTCTCCTGTGACGTCAGCTCGCGCTCGCATGCCGCCGGCACCAGCGCCATTACGACGATCCCCAACACACGGCGAGTCCTCATCGCGACCTCCAGTGCCCAAGATCGTGTCACTTCCCGCCGACGGATAATCGTCGTGCCGCCTCTCGCACGGGGTCTACGATTTCTTACCGACGAACGGAGGGGCGATGAAGATCTTCGTCAGCTATGCGCGCCGCGACCGCCAGGCGGTCGACTTCCTGCTGCAAGACATGCGCCGAGCGCGCCACGAGGTCTGGGTCGACGAGGAGCTGACCGGAGGTCAGGCCTGGTGGGACACGATCCTGGCCACGATCCGGGGCACCGATGTGTTCGTGCTCGCGCTCAGCCCCGATCTCTTGAAGTCGCGCGCGTGTCAGGCCGAGTACCAGTACGCGCTCGCATGCAACCGCACGATCCTGCCGGTCATGGTGGCGCCGGTGTCACCGCAGATGGCGCCGCCGGCGATCGCCAACGCCCAGATCCTCGACTATGTCGAGCGCACACCGAACGCGGCGATCAACCTCGTGACCGCGCTCGCCGCGGCGCAACCCTCGCCGCCGCCCCCGGATCCGCCGCCGTCCCCGCCGCCGGTGCCGATGTCGTATATGAACCGTTACCGCGAGCAACTC
>DASQTR010000421.1:0-5397 GCA_035641795.1 Ilumatobacter sp. | reverse complement strand
GCGATCATCATCAACCCGGGCGCGTTCACGCACTACGCATGGGCGATCCACGACGCGCTCGCGGCGTTCGACGGCCCGAAGGTCGAGGTCCACATCTCCAACCCCAACGCGCGTGAGCCGTGGCGCCATATCAGCGTCGTGGCACCGGTTGCAACCGGATCGATCATGGGTTTCGGCAAGCAGGGGTACGACCTCGCCGTGCAAGCGGTCGCCGCAGCGCTCGACCGCTGATCGGTGACCACCATGGACCTCGCCACGCTGCCACCGATCGAGTACGCACCGCGCGCCGATGCCGTTCGCGCCCGCCTCATCGAGCGCGATCTCACGGCGCTGGCGGTGACCGACATGCACAACGTGCGCTGGCTGACCGGCTTCACCGGTTCGAGTGGCGTCGCTGTGTTGCTGCCCGACTTGCTCGTGCTGGTCACCGACGGCCGATACGCAGATCGCGCGGCGGCGGAAACTGAGGCGGCCGGCGTCGATGCCGACCTCCGGATCGGCTTCACGCAACCGCAGCAGCACGAACTGTTGGTTGCCGCCTGCGCCGGCCTTGCGGCTATCGGCGCCGACTCGACGAAGCTCAGCTACCAGCGCTGGCAGACGCTCTCCGCGGAGCTGCCGCTCGTGCCCGCGGACGGCGTGATCGAGGATGCCCGCCGCGTCAAGGACGTAGGCGAGGTGGCCCGCATCGCTGCCGCATGCGGGTGCGCCGACCGCGCGCTCGCCGACGTCGCGCCCTTGCTGGCCGGGCGCCCTACTGAGGCTGACGTGCGCGATGAGCTCGAATATCGTATGCGTCGTCACGGTGCCGACGGACCGAGCTACGACACGATCGTGGCCAGCGGCCCGCACCACGCCGCCCGCCCCCACCACCAGGTCGGTCGGCGCGTGATCGACGAGGGCGACACCGTCGTGGTCGACGTCGGGGGACTGGTCGACGGCTACCACAGCGACATGACGCGTAGCTTCGTGGTCGGCGAACCGTCGACCGAGCAGCAGGACCTGTACGACTTGCTGCTCCAGATCCAGCGGGCTGGTCTCGCCGCGGTGCGCGCCGGTGTCGCCGCCCGCGCGGTTGACGCGGTATGTCGGGGCATGGTCGCCGACGCCGGCTACGCCGAGTGGTTTCTGCACAGCACTGGCCACGGGGTCGGGTTGCTGATCCACGAAGACCCGTTCGAGACGCCGGTCTCGGCCGCCGAGCTGCGGCAGGGGGACGTCGTGACCGTCGAGCCTGGCCTCTATCGTGTCGGGTTCGGCGGCTTCCGCATCGAGGACCTCGTCGAGGTCACCGATTCCGGCTGCCGGATTCTCACTCGTTTCCCCAAGGACACCCCATGCCTGCCATCACAACGAACGACTTGAAGACCGGGATCACGCTCGAGCTCGACAACGGTCTGTTCCAGGTCGTCGAGTTCCAGCACGTCAAGCCCGGCAAGGGGGGCGCGTTCGTGCGCACGCGGTTGCGCAACGTGCGCACCGGCAACGTGTTCGACCGCACGTTCAATGCCGGCGTGAGGGTCGAGCAGGCCATCATCAACCGCGAGGAGATGCAGTTCCTCTACCGCGACGGCGACGACTACGTCTTCATGAACAACGACACCTACGAGCAGATGCACGTGGCGCCGGTGGCGCTCGGCGACGCCGCCGACTACATGGTCGAGGGCATGAGCGCCCAGGTCGCGTTCTTCCAAGGCGACATCATCTCGGTCGAGATCCCGGCCGCGGTGGAGCTCAAGATCGCCCAGACCGAGCCCGGTGTCCAGGGTGACCGCGTGTCCGGAGCCCGCAAACCGGCGAGGCTCGAGACCGGCAAGCTGGTGCAGGTGCCGTTGTTCGTCGAGACAGGTGACCGCATCAAGGTCGACACCCGCAGCGGCGAGTACATCACCCGCGTGTGATGTGATGGAACGCCCCGATGAGCGGTCCGACGCTCGCGAGCGAGCGCTGTACCTGCTCTACGAGGCACACTCGAAGGGGATCGCCCCCATCGCCACGATCGACATCCAGGTGCTCGAGCCCGACGAACTGACGCAAGAGTTGGTGCGCGGCGTCGACCACAACCTCCCGCGCCTCGACGAGCTGATCGCCGCCAAGGCGAAGGGCTGGACGCTGACGCGGATGCCGGTGCTCGACTTGAGCGTGATGCGCCTCGCCGTGTTCGAGTTGCTCGAGCGGCCCCACGTGCCGACTGCGGTGGTGCTCAACGAGGCGGTCGAGCTTGCCAAGCGCTACTCGACCGACGACTCAGGACGCTTCGTCAACGGCGTGCTGGCGGCGATCGCGGCCGAGGTCCGGCAACCGCTGTGACACCGGGGCCGCGGTGAGATGGCGGACCGCCGTACCGAGGCGTCGGTAGCCTCCGAAGCCGTGGACACGATGGATGTCGTCGTTCCCGGCGACGATCCTGAGCCAACCGAGATCGCGCTCGAGCCCGCGGCACCACAGCCCGACAGCGATTCGCCCGGCCACCGGATCGACTCGATCAGGCGCCGTCTCCGCGACGTCCACCCGGCGGCCTGGTGCGTGCTCGCGGGCGCCGCGATCTTCGCCATCGTGTTCGGGCGGCTCGGCGTTCAGCAGCACCGGAACTTCGGCACGTGGTCGTTCGACATGGGCATCTACGACCAGGCGTTCTGGCTCGTGTCGCGTGGCAAGTCGTGGATCACAGTGCGGGGCATCGACATGTGGGGCCACCACGTCAACCTGATCGCCTTCGCGTACGCGCCGTTCTACTGGCTCGGCGCCGGCCCGTCGTTCCTCTATGTGTCCCAGGCGATCGCGCTCGGTGCCGGCGCGATCCCCGTGTACTTGATCGCCCGCGACCGACTCACATCGCCGTGGTACGCGATGGTCTTCGCCCTCGCCTATCTGATGTATGCGCCGATCCAGTGGATCGCCTGGGCGAATTTTCATCCCGAAGCGCTCGTCATCACACCGATGCTGTTCGCGTGGTGGTTCGCGACGCGCCGCACGTGGGGGTGGTGCTTCGGCGCCGTCGCGGTCGCGCTCTCCACGCGGGAAGACGCGGCACTGGCGATCTTCATGATGGGCCTCGTGCTGCTGGCGACGATGTGGCGCAGCACCGACGCCACGCGTCACGACCGCCGCATGGCGGTGGTCGTCTCCGCGATGGGCGTGATCTGGTACCTGATCTGCATGCGTTTGGTGATCCCGCATTTCAATCGCGGCCAGCAGCCGTTCTACATCGACTACTTCTACGGCAACTACGGGTCGAGCACCGGCGACATCGTCTGGGAGATGATGAGGCGGCCGGATCGAGTCGTGTCGGACGCCACCCAACCCGATCGTCTGCGCTTCTACCGCGACCTCCTGCTGCCGTGGGGCGGGCTGCCGCTCGGTGGCCTCTTGCAGCTGACGATGGCGTTGCCGCAAATGCTGGCGAGTGTCATCGGGCTCAGCCCGTACGCGCGCATGATCCGCTATCAGTACACGTCGATCATGATCGCTCCGATCGTGATCGCGGCGATCGAGGGCGGGGCGTTGGCGATGCGGTACCGGATCGGGCGGTGGGTCGTGCTGCCGTGGCTCGCCGTGTGCATGTACGTCAGCAACGTCGCGTGGTCACCGTCCCCGCTCAGTACGGACAACTACAACATCGCGTGGGCGAAACCGAGCTCACGCCACGACCTCATCCGCGAGGCGATGAAGCTGGTGCCCGACGATGCCTCGGTCACTTCCACGTACGGGATACTCCCGCACCTCTCGCATCGCGAGCAGATCTACGACTGGCCCAACCCGTGGAAGATGGCCTACTTCGGCAACGACGACGGTTACCGACTGCCGGACCCGAGCGAGATCGAGTACATCATCCTCGATCGCCGCAACGTGGGCGAGGCCGAGCAGCCGCTCGTCGACTCCCTGATCGCACCGGGCGGCGAGTTCGAGGTCCTGTTCGATCAGGACGACATCCTCGTCGGCCGTCGCGTCCGCAACGCCTGACAACGAGGGCTGAGCTCAGCGTGGCCGATAGGCGATGGCAACGAGATTCTTGCCGAACGGCGGTCGGGGCACGAGGCGTTCGAGGGCGCGGCTGACGGGCACCAACACCCGGTCATAGGCCCGCGACGACATCGAGTCGAGGCGTTGCACGTCGAGCAGGGTGTACATCAGCCAGTACGGCACCACCCCGATCGGATCGAGGTACCGCACCGACGTGTCGACGAAGCCGGCGCGCCTGATCACCTCCGTGAGCTGACGCCGCGTGTAGCGCCTGTAGTGCCCCGACTTGTAGTCGAGGCTTCCGTAGAGCGACGGCATCGCAGGCACGAAGAGGCCAATCGCGCCACCGGGCTCCACCAGTTCGAACGCGGTGCGCAGCTCAGCGGCATCGTCGCGGATGTGCTCGAGCACGTTGACGTAGAGCACGGTGTCGAACGCAGTCGCTCGGCGGGGGTCGGTCGAAGCGGCGAGCTCGTGCGAGGTGATCTGACGCGTTTCGATGTTGGTGTACCCTGCGCATTGCTCGACGAGCGTCGAGTACACGTTGGCGGCAGGCTCGATCGCCAACACCGTCCGCTCCGGCGACTGTTCCGCCAGCGTCCGGCTCAGTGCGCCGAAGCCGGCTCC
This sequence comes from Ilumatobacter sp., assembly GCA_035641795.1. Taxonomy (GTDB): domain Bacteria; phylum Actinomycetota; class Acidimicrobiia; order Acidimicrobiales; family Ilumatobacteraceae; genus Ilumatobacter. The sequence continues at coordinate 807 of DASQTR010000421.1, read as the reverse complement.
GACGTCGAGCACGCGGCGCCCGAGTGCAGGACGCAACGCCGCCGCGATCCAACCCGTGAAATGACTGGCTCGGCTGAGCTCTCCCAGTTCCTCCAGCGCGCCGAACTCCGATCCGGTCTCGGCTGGTTGACCGCGCATGCGGCCGGAGCGCGCCGCCCACGTCGCCTGGTCGATCTGCATCTCGGCACGCACTCGACGGATGCGTTGCCGGATGCGGCGCAGGTCGGCGGCGAACTCGACCAGGTCGCGCAGTCGCAGCCGTGGCACCGGCGTGAACCGCGGTAGGAACGTGATCGGGACCTCCTCGACCGTGAACCCGTAAGCCTGGGCAACGGCGACGAACTCGCAGTAGAAGCCGTAGTAGCCCTCGGAAGCGGGATCGGTCGACACGAGGTCGGCGGCGTCGGCGCGGACGACGCGGAAGGAGGTCGTGATGTCGTGGAGGCGTCGCAGCCCGGTGGACGAGGCAACCAGGCGGCTGGCGAGCCGGCTCAGCAGCCCACGGGGCAGCGAGGTGTGGGGCGCGGCGCCGCCGTGCATCCAGCGCGACCCGATCGTTACGCCGCTCTCGCTCGCGAGATGGGCGCGGACGAGATCCGGCAACTGACGCGCGTCGTGGTGCCCGGCAGCGTCGAGCGTGACCACGAAGTCCGGAGCCGAGTGCTTGAGCGCATGTTCGAATGCGAGGCGTTGATCGGTCCACGCATTGTCGCCGTCCGAGTAGACGACCGCGGCCTCGATCTCGTGCCAGTCGGCGGCGGCTCGAAGTGCGGCGGTCAACGCCCCGCCCGTGGGGCTGACGAACAC
>DASQTR010000420.1:0-15823 GCA_035641795.1 Ilumatobacter sp. | reverse complement strand
CCCATTCGGAGCGCGGCGGCGCGAAGATGTCGAGCACCGTCGCGCCGTCGGGGCCGGCCTCTGCCCGGTGCGGCGTCTTCGAGGGGATCTCCCACGTCTCACCCGGGCCGAGATTCCGCTCCTCGGCCCCGACGCGAAAGCGGATCGAGCCGCGCAGCACCATCCCGAGCTGCTCGTTCTCGGCGTGGTGGTGCAGGAAGCTGCCGGTGGCACCACCGGCGATGCGCCAGAAGCACATCTGGAGGTGGTCGCCCGTGACGACCCGCCGGCGGAAGCCCGGCCGTTCGGTGTCGACGAACTTGTCGTCCTCGAGGAAGTAGCAGTAGGCGTGTTGGAGGTCTGGCATGTCGTCCGGTCGCTCCTCGGCTCCTAGATCAGATCCTGGACCATGCGCTGCTCGACGCTGGCGAGGTGCGACTCGGACGCGCCGACCACGTCGACAGGTGTGCCGTCCGCGAACGCTTTCGCGATCGCGTGGTGCTCGCTGATCGAGCGGGCGATGAGCTGGTCGACGCGGTCGCGGTTGGCCTCGTCGGAGAGCAGCGACTCGAACTCGGCGCTGCGGAACAGCGCGTCGAGCACCTTGCCGTACATCTCGACCAGCAGCGGATTGCCACAGGCGTTGGCGATCAGCGTGTGGAAGCGGCGATCGAGGACGCGGAATTCGTGGAGCGGCATGCCGATCCAGAACTCCTGCGAGCTGCGCCGGATCGCCTCCCGCTCGTGGGCCGTCGCGCGTTCGCTCGCCAGCTCGAAGATCGGCAGCTCGAGCACTCGGCGGGTCTCGAACAGCTGCACGACGAACTGCTTGCGGGAGTCGGCGGCGAAGTCGGCGGATGAGGCGAAGACCACGTCTGGCAGATGCTCGGCGACGTACATGCGATTGCCGCGGCGCTCGACGACGCCGAGCGACACGAGTCCCTGGAGCGCCTCGCGCACCGACGTGCGCGCGACCCCGAACTGCTCGCTCAGGCTGCGCTCGGCGGGGACCGGGGATCCGGGTGCCAGCTCCCCTGAACCGATTCGCTCGGCGAGCCGAGCCCGTACCTGCTCGGCGACCGTCTGACGGGTGACCGGGCCGAACTCGACCGTCACGCCCCGTGCTCCGCGTACTTGCGCTTGGCGGCATCGAGGTCGAGCGGCTCGATGACCGCCTCGTGCTCCTCGTCACCCCATGTGCTGGCCGGTGTCAGCCACATCACCTCGAACTCGAGACCGTCGGGATCCTTGGCGTAGAGGCTCTTGTTCGGGCCGTGGTCGCTGGCACCGACGAGCGCGCCGGCAGCGGCGAGCCGAGTGCGCATCTCGTCGAGCTCGTCGAGCGAGCGCACCTCCCAAGCGATGTGGTACATCCCGACCGTACGCACGCCGGCTTCGCTGGCGCCGGCCTGGTCGCCGATCGTGAAGAACGCGATGTCGTGGTGGTTCAGCGAATCGGGCGCACGCATGAAGACGTACCTGCCGTCGGGATCGTCGACGATCGAGCGGAACCCGAGCACGTCGGCGTAGAAGCGCTGCTGACGGCGGGCATCGCGGACGTAGAGCACGGCATGGTTCATCCCTGTGATCGCCATCGGGCGTCCCTCCTGACCGTCGCGGCGCATCGCCGTGGACTGATGGTCAGACCATAGCCCAGTCGACCCGGGATTCTCAACGCAGGACGCGCGGCGTTCAGCCCGGCCGATCGACCAGCGTCCGCGCCACCGCCGCGTGGCAGCCCAACTTGCCGTCGACGACCTGCGTGATGCCGAAGTCGACCGCTACGGAGGCCAGCGAATAGGCCTCGTCCATCGTGAACCCGCCGCGGTCGACCAGCAGGCGCAGCGCTTGCTCGGCGGCCATCGCCATCGCCGCGTCCAGGTCGTCGCCGAACCCGTGCGTGAACCAGTGGCTGCCGGTGAGCAGCAACGGCGCCGTGGCGGCTACGTCGTCCGCGATCGAGAGCCGCAGCGTCACGTCGAGCGACGCCTCGATCGCCGTGCCGCAGATCTCGCCGTCGCCCTGGGCGAAGTGCGGGTCGCCGACGTAGAACCCTGCTCCCTCGTGGAAGACCGGGTAGTGGATCACGGCGGCCGGACCGAAGCGCCAGTTGTCGACGTTGCCGCCGAACACGCCGGGCGGGATGCTGCTCACGCGTCCGCCCGGTGGGGCGACACCGATCACGCCGAGATGCGGCCTGACCGGCACGCGGACTTCGCGTCCGAACGGCTCGCGTGCCGAAGGATCGGGTTGGGTCACCACGCCCGGCACCTCGTAGCGGGCGAGCGTGCGGAAGTCGAACCCGAACAACGGCCGCGCCGTTCCGCCGAACTCGCCGTTCGCATCGTCGTCGAGGGCGTAGATCGTGATCCGCTCCTTGCCGAACGCGTCGTAGAGCAGGCCCCAGTTGGCGGCGCAGTTCGAGCCGTATCGCAGGCGCGGCCTCATCGACAGGATCTCGACGCGCAGCGTGTCGCCGGGCCGGGCCCCGCGCACGTTGACCGGTCCCGTCATGATGTGCACGCCCGGGCCACGGGCCGGCTCGGCGATCGCCGACCAGATGCCGGCGATGCCCTCGTCCATCAGCAGGTCGGGCGCGTCGCCGGCATGATGCGTCACGGCTTCGATGGTCACGGTCGTTCCGGGATCCACGTCGAGCACGGCCGGCTGAGCGGCGTCGAGGTAGCCCCAGTAGCACGTCTCGGGGGTGGCGGCGAGTTTGGCGTCCGTGATGATGGCCAGACCGTAAGACCACAAGGTGAACGGCGTGTTTCGGGCTCGTCACGATCACGGCATGCCAACTGCCTGCTCGGGCAAGCGCCAGTCCTCATACTGGACGTCGTGATCAGCGACCCGACAGCAATTCCCGAGACCGAGCACGACGCCAAGGAGTACGAGAACGAGCTCCAGTCCGTCGGCGGCGACTGGGCCAAGGTCGAACCGCTCGCCCGCTCGCTCAGCCAAAGCGACGTGGCGACGCGCGAGGTCCGGGCGATGGCGTACAGCGCGCTCGGCAACGCGCTCGAGAACACCGGACGCTCGGACGAGGCGATCGACGCCTACCGGCGCGCCGTCGAGATGGGCGACCAGAGTGCCCAGGGGCTCGTCGACGCGTTGTTGAAGGGCGAGCACACAGAGCCCGTGGAGGAAGCCCACATCCCACAGAACGAGGCGGAAGCAGCGGACTACTTCAGGCTCGCAGGCGCTGCACGGGAGGCCGGCGACTGGGAGCGCGCCGACCAGCTGTACTCGGCCGTCTATCAATCACCGGCGAACAACGCCGAGCAGCGCGGACAGGCCGCGCTCGGGCTCGGGGTCGTCTTGATGCATCGCAACGCGGGCGACGCCGCGATGCAGTATCTGCAGGAGGCGAGTCAGATCGGCGACGACGAGGTACGTGGCTTTGCGCTGGAGCAGATTCGACAAATCCGCATGGGCGACGACAACGTCGCGCTGGGCACCGAGTTGGCGTCGTCAGCCGCGGTCGACTCCGAGGAGGCAGCCGCGACCATGCTGCAGGCGGGCGTCGACCGTTACGAGGTCAGCGACAACGACGGCGCCAAGGCGCGGTTCGAGGCGGTGCATGCGTCGAGCGCAGCGTCCGCGGAGCAGAAGGGATACGCCGCCTACTACCTGGCGACGATGGCGTGGTACCAGGGCGACTACGACGTCGCCCGCGTCCAATTCCGCGAGGCTCGCGACAACGCCGACACCACCACCGCCGATCTGGCTCGCGCGATGCTGCAGTCGCACTGGGGCGAGTAACACAACGGCGTTGCCGCCTCGCACTGCGGTTCGGTGCTGAACTGTGCTTGTGCGAGTCGGCATCTTCGATCGGCGAGTGGCGGTGCTGGCAGCGGCGCTCGTCGCCACGGCAGTTGCGTGCACGCACGGGGTCACAGCCGACCTATCGAACGCGGGCGAGGTGGACGGGGTCACACGCGCGGTGACCGTCACTTCGACCCCGCCGTCGACCACCGTCGCCGCCAGCTCGACGCTGCCCGCTGCCGCTTCGGTCTTACCGTCGAGCCGTCCCCATGCGATTACGGCGACCACGACGACCGCCCCGCCGGCGTTCGCCCACGAGTTCGCCTCTGCAATCGCGCAGATCGAGGTCAAACTGCTGCGGGTTCCGGTGTCGATATCGACGCGTGACAGCGTCGCCCGCCTGTGGCTGCTCGTCGGACGCCCGCCGACCGCCGCCGAGCTGCGAACGGCGGTGACGGCGGTCGTGCGGGACGGGGTGCCGCTCGACGCGATCGCGATGCTGTTGCTGGACTCGTCCGACGGGGCAGTCGCCCAGACGGCGGCGCCACCCGAGCAATTCGTCGCCGACCTCTATCAAGGCGTGGTGGCGCGACGGGGGACTCCACGCGAGGTCGCGGCCTGGGTGCGAGGACTGCGGGACGGCATGTCGGCCGGCGATGTCGCGGTCGCCCTCGCCGAGTCGCCCGAGGCCGTCAAACGCAGCGGGACTGTTGCTCACGAATCGTTGGCTGCGGTCGCGGTGCCCGACGTACCAAGGCCGGTCTCCGACAGCGTGCTGAGGCTCTATCTCGGGCTGCTGGTACGGCTCCCCACAGCGGACGAGCTCGATCGCTCCGTCGATCGCTACACGGCCGGGGAACTGCTCTCGACGATCGCAGACGACATCCTGCAATCGGCCGAGTACCTCACCCGGCGGCCCGCCGGCGACCCGGCATCGGTGCTGGCCGGTTTGTTCGAAGATGTCCTCGACACGCGTCCCACGCACACGGTCGTGGCCGGCTGGGCCCACGAACTCGGTCGGTCGGCATCGGCGGCCGACGTTGCGGTGGCCTTCACGGAGTCGGCGGCAGCGGTCGCGCGCACGACGACCGCGCCGCCGGTCGCCCCCAACGTCACCCCGTCGCTGCCCAGCACGGTGGCGATCACGCCCGGCCACGACATCCTGGCCGTCGGCGACTCGGTGATGCTCGGCGCCGCCAGCGCCTTGACGAGGCAGTTCCCCGGCATCACCATCGACGCCGCGGTCGGCCGCCAGTTTCTCGAGGGCGTCGCCATCACGAAGGCGCGGGCGGCGCGCGGCGCGATCCCGGCGACCGTGATCGTCCACCTGGGCACGAACGGCGCAGTGGGCCAGCGCTCCTGCGACGAGCTGATGGATGTGCTCGCAGGCAAGCGAGTCGTACTGGTCAACGTGCACGTGCCGCGCCCGTGGGAGGCGCCGACCAATGAGGTGCTGGCAGCGTGCGCGGCGCGCCATGGCGCGACGGTCGTCGATTGGCATACCGACGCCGTCGGCCTCGCTCCAGACGGCTACCACCTCGGCGCCAGGGGCCCAGACGCGTTTGCCGCGCTGATCGCTGCACAGCTCGCCTGAGACTGGCCGGTCCTCAGCCGCCGCGTTGTTTGGCCTGGAGAATGCGCGCGCCGAGCGCGTCGAGTTGCTGCGGTGTCGCCGACTCGGCGAGCGCAGGGAACAGGTTCGACTCCTCGTCGTGCACGTGCTCGGTCACCAACTCCTTCAAGACTCTGCAGGCCGCGATCAACGGCGCGCCTTCGAGCGTCGACATGACGTCGAACTGCTTCTTGATCATCGAATGCGCGGCGGCAGACCGCTCAATGAGGCCAGTGTCCCCGAGTTCCGAGCCGGCGAACGGGTAGAGCGCGGCCTGTTCGGCCTCGTCGTGGGCCTTGAGGGCAGCGATGATCAGGCCGACGCTGGCGCCGTCTTTCTTTTCCTCGAACTCGGCGAAGAGCGTGTTGACCATCTCGTGGTCGGCCAGGAGGAGGTCGATTCCGTTCGGCATCAAACAACCTCCTCTGTGAGGGTCCGCGTCGGATGAACTTCTGCCCGGTCCCAATGGCGGTGGACAGTGAGACTGGTGATCACATCGCGTGCGAAGCCACGGTTCGGTCGCTCCCCGATGACGATCCCCGGCGCGGCCGTGTCGATGCCGGAGTTCGACAACACTTCCTGACCGTCGCCCCATGCAGCGATCGGCTTGAAGTGGCGGAAGGCGCTCTGCACATACGTCATCACCACCGCGTTGGCGGAGAGGCCCGTCCCGCTGGCGACGACCACGGCGTCGGCTTCGGCTGAGGAAGCCGTGTGGAAGGACCGGTCGACTACGAGCGAGTCGCGACGCCGCCCACCCGCGGTGATCGCGCCCTTGTGTGTCGCGATCACTTGCGCGATCGCTCCCGCACGGAGTAGTTCGGCTTGCAGCGCTTGCACTCCCGCGAGGTCGCACCCGTCGTTGGCAAGTATGTGGACCACTCGACCGTCGACCGGATAGGCGTTGTCCGTCACCATTGCCAGCGCCGGAGAAGAGTCGACGCCCCCGGTGGGATCCGGCACCGAGTCGACCACCGAATCGTCGCTCGAACGGGCGCGGTCGGCGTCGGGGTCGCCGCCCGGCGCACCCACGGCTTCAGGCGCCTGCGGGCCGGGCAAGCCGAGGCCGAAGCAGACTCGTTCGGCCAATTCTTCATTGACGAGCGCCAGTCGAGCCACCATGCGGTCGACGACGCCGGGCACTTCGACCTTGCCCAGCTCGAATGTGTAGGCGTCGACGATGTGATCCTGTTCGACCTCGCTCATGCTGTTCCAGAAGAGCGTCGCCTGGGCGTACACGTCGTCGGGTCCGCGGTCGCGAACCTTGTTCCCCTCGACTCGACGCGGGACGTGGATGTAGCCGCCGTCCTCGGCCGCCGCCATGAATGGACATCCGCCGCCGACGGAGTTCGGAAGGTAGGGCGTCCGGCCGTGATGTACGGCATGTTGATGGAAGCCGTCGCGGAAATTGTCGTTGACCTCGGTGACGGGCCGGTTGATCGGGATCTGCGAGAAGTTGGGCCCGCCCAACCGAAGCAGCTGCGTGTCGAGATAGCTGAACAATCGGGCCTGCATCAGCGGGTCGTCGGTGACCTCGATGCCGCGGACGAGGTGTCCTGTGTGGTACGCGACCTGCTCGACTTCGGCGAAGAAGTTGGCGGGTACACGGTTCAGCGTCAGCCGTCCGATGGGCTGCACCGGAACGAGTTCCTCTGGGACGATCTTGGTTGAATCGAGCAGATCGATGCCGTCGAAGTACTGGTCCTCACTGTCGGGCATCACCTGGATGCCGAGTTCCCACTCCGGGAAGGCGCCGTTGACGATCGCCGCGTAGAGGTCACGCCGGTGGAAGTCCGGGTCGACGCCATTCAGCGTCAGAGCTTCGTCCCACACCAATCCATGCACGCCGAGGACCGGCTTCCAATGGAACTTCACCAGACTGGTCTGCCCGGCAGCGTTGACGAGCCGGAAGGTGTGAACACCGAATCCCTCCATCATTCGGTAGGAGCGTGGGATCGCCCGATCGGACATCACCCACATCAACATGTGTGGCGACTCCGGGAGCATGCTCACGAAATCCCAGAACGTCGTGTGTGCCGTCTGTGCCTGCGGGATCTCGAGGTCTGGCTCGGGCTTCGCGGCGTGGATCAGATCCGGGAACTTGATCCCATCGCGAATGAAGAACACCGGGATGTTGTTGCCGACGAGATCGAAGTTGCCTTCCTCCGTATAGAACTTCACGGCGAAGCCGCGCACGTCACGAACGGTGTCGGCCGAGCCGCGCGACCCGATGACCGTCGAGAATCGCGTGAACACGGGCGTCACCACACCCGGCTGGAGGAACTGCGCAGACGTCACCTCGGCGGCGGAGCCGTACGACTCGAACACGCCATGGGCGCCGGCGCCGCGGGCATGCACGACCCGTTCCGGGATGCGCTCGTGATCGAAGTGCATCACCTTCTCGCGGAGGTGGAAATCCTCCATGAGAGTCGCGCCACGAGTCCCCGCCGTGAGCGAGTCGTCGGTCTGAGCGACCCGAACGCCCTGGGCGGTCGTCAGGTAGTCGCTGTCTTGAGCGGGAACCTTGCTGGCGCGGGGAACCTGGATCGGGGGCTGAGCCACATCCGCGACGACGCGCCCTCGCGGACCTTGTTGGTCCTTGGTCGTCTTGCGCGTCCCGGGCGACTTCCGTGGTGTCGGCATGTACCGGTCTACTCCTCGTGCGTGCTGCGGCGCGCTCGGGCGCGACCTGGGTGACGTGGCGGCTGGTCCTGCCCTTTCGCCTCGACGATCCAAACATCGCCGGCGCGCGCAGGGTTGTTGACCCGCCCAGCTCGACGACAAGCCGAGGTGTGGCGCGACGCGCAGAGCGGGAAGCGCGTCGGTAGTGTCAGGCCTCGGCGTGAACGACGTCGCAGCGCTCCACCCTCATTCGCACACGCTCGTGATCGTCGGCGCCGGTCGCTTCGCGAGGATTGCCGCCGACGCCTGGGCACGCGTCGCCGGCGTGCGCGTGACGGCAGTCGCCGACATAGACGCGGGGGCCGCCCGATCACTGGCGGAGAGGTTCAGCGCCGCCTGTGTCGAACCCGACGAGGCGCTGAGCGGCGATGTCGCCGGCATCGCATACATCGCCACACCACCGTGGACGCAATCCGACTTCGCGAAGCGGGCACTCCGCTCGGGCATGCACGTCGTCTGCGAGAAGCCGATGGGGTTGACCAGAGCCGAGGTCGAAGACGTGGCCGCGACCGCACGCGAGTCGCGTCGCATCGCGAGCGTCGACTTCTTGCAGCGCCATGGAGCGCTTGCTTCGAGCGTCCGTGTCGTCGTCGAGGAAGGCGTGCTCGGCGCGCCGCTCCACGCCTACTTCGAGAACTACGCGGCCGACGAAGAACTGCCGGCGGAACATTGGTTCTGGGATCCCCGGCGCAGCGGCGGCATCTTCGTCGAGCACGCGGTGCACTTCTTCGACCTGTTCCGATGGTGGTTCGGAGACGGTGATGTGTTGTCGGCGACCGCGAGCGTGCGCGATGCCGCCCCCGCCGAGCGGATCACCGACCAGGTGACCTGCACGACCGCGCACGGCCCCGTGCTCGTCCACCAGTACCACGGGTTTCATCAGCCCAACGCGCTCGACCGGCAGCGGCTGGGGGTCGTGTTCGAACGCGGCGACATCCTCCTCAACGGTTGGATACCCGTGTCGGCCACCGTGCGCGGGCTCGTCGACGATCTCCAGCTGCAGCGACTACGCCAACTGTTCCCGGGCGCGAACCGGCATCGACGCGCTGTCGCTGCCGGAACACGCGGCCGCGGTCGCACCATCGCCGCCAGCCACGACGTGACGATCACCACCGCCGAGCAGGACAAGCCCGCCCTGAACCTCGATCTGCTCCACGCCCGCTTCACCGACGTGATCGCCGCCGTCGCCAATCCGCGTCACCACCAGCGGGTCACCGTGGCGGACGCGGCGGCGGCGGTGGGGCTGGCAGAGGAGGCGACGCGCGTGGCGCGGATCGTCAGTACGTCGTCAGAGTCGTTCGAGCGTCAGCGTGGCGGTGCGTCCGGGCTGGGCGGCGGTATCTGATCGTTGTCCGGTTCGAACAGATCCTTGACGTCTTCGAGCGCCGTTTCGGCGTCGATCTTCTCGTGTTCCTTGATCGCCTCGGTCTCGGATCGAGTGTGTTCGTGTGCGTCGCTCATCGCTGGCGTCTACCCCCTTCGAGCACCGTACGAACCGGCGTGTGAGTGTCGCCGCTCGCGAGCTACGTCGACACGAGCTCGTGCTCCAGCGTGGTCCTCCACTGCGCGACGACGAGGGTGGCGTCGTCCTGGAGCACGCCTTGCTGGTGTTCGAGCACTTCGTGCACGACGCGCCGCAAGGTCTCGGCGGCGCTCTGGCGATCGGCGGCGCATCGTTGGACCAGGTGGATCAGCCGATCGAGTCCGAACATGCGGCGGTCGGTGTCCCGGGCTTCCACGACGCCGTCGGTGTAGAAGATGATCCAGTCGCCCGGTTCGAGTTGTTCCGTGGCGATCGGAACCTGTCGCCCGCGGAAACCCAGCAAGATGCGCCTCCCGCCGTCGAGTGACTTGACGACCTTGCCGCCGCGCAGCAGCAATGGCGACGGGTGGCCGGCGTTTGCGTAGCGCAAGACGCCGACGCGCAGGTCGAGCTCGGCGAACACTCCCGAAGCGTAGGTGTCCGGTGCGAATCCTTCGAGCACATCGTCGAGTTCCGCGACGGTTGCCGCGAGACCGGCCAGCCGTCTACGACCCGATCGATAGGTGGCCAACACGAGTGCGCCGACCAGCGCCGCGTTGAGGTCGTGCCCGGTTGCGTCGGCGATCGCGAGGTGCGCGGTCTGACGATCGATCGCGTAGTCGAAGACGTCCCCGGCGATGGAATGATTCGGCTCCAGCCCACCCGCGATCGCGATGCCCTCGGCGGCGACGGTTAGCGGGGGCAGCAGCGACCAGATCAGCTCGGACGACACGCACCGTTCGTGACTCAATCGTGCCAGGTGGAAGTAGTCGGTGTACGCAGACTTCGACCCGACCAGATGAGCGATCAGGTACGTCGCCCAGCGCAGGTGTGTCGAGGTCGTGGGATCGTCGAGCGTCACCTCAGCTGGCAGTTCCAGCCGTAGGACACCGAGCCGGTCGACACCGTCGATCAGCGGCAACCACACGTGTGGTTCCGGGCGCTGAGATGCAACTGGCGTGGACTGTCGGAAGCACCGGCCGGCGACGGAGCCGTCGACCGACTCGTCGTGTACGTCCTTGCGTCCGTCGTTGAGCGGTCTCAGCGTTTGCTGGGCGAAGTCGACGAGGTAAATCGTGATCCGCCAGCCGAGCGGCTCGAAGGCTTCGTCAACGACCTGTGGCAGCTGATCAGGCGCCGCGAGGTGGGAGCCGTCGATCAGAACCCCAAGCGCATCCAGCATGGCGAGGTGACCCCGTTCGGTCATGACCCTGCAGTACCCCCGTTGGTGCGCGGATTATTCGAGGCACGTCTGATCTCGGGCGTCATCATGCTTCGCGTAGCGACTGTTAGAGGATTCGGGGTCGGGGTAAAGACGGACAGGTAGTTTGCCGCTCGTCTGGCGACATCCCCGCTCGGCGGGCTACGACAGTTGGGAGGTTACGGACATGAGCACCAACGAAGGCGGCCAGATAACGGGGACCGCCGACAAGGACTACAACCTGATCTGGTTCACCGAGCAGTGCCTCAACAATGCGCTCAGGCTGGAGACCTACATTGCTGACGCCGATCAAGCAGGCGACCGCGAACTCGTGGAACTGTTTCGTCGAGCACAGGACGCCAGCCGGCGTGGTGCCGAGGAGGGCAAGCGCTTACTCGGCGGCCGTCTCAGCGTCGACGTCGACACGGGCGGCGGGTGACGTCTGCCAGCGAGTCGGCGTGTTTGAACGCGCCTGCCCACATGAAGCAGCGGTGAACGGCAAGCGAATTGACGGTATCGGTCACGACACCGTCCGCTCGCCAGGCAACACTGACGTTTCATGAGCGTGCGTGGGGTGTTTGTGAACGCGTCGGAGCGCCGTGCGCTGGCAGCGGGCGACGTGCTGTTCAACGCTGGTGACAGCGGCACGGAGATGTTCGGTGTGATCGACGGTGCGATCGAGCTCCGGCACGGCGATCACGTCGTCGCGACGATCGGGCCGGAGGGCACGTTCGGCGAGATGTCGCTGATCGACCGGTCGCCGCGCAGCCTGACTGCGGTCGCCGGCGAGCCCTCGGAGGTCGCTGTCATCAACGAGCGTGTGTTCCTGTTCCTCGTGCACGAAACACCGACGTTCGCGCTGCAGGTGATGCGCTCGCTCGCCGACCGAGTCCGCGACCTCAACGAGCGCCGCTGACGAACGCCTTTGACGGCGGCTGTCACGTGCGCCCCCCGTCCGCGGCCATAAGCGTTCGTTCACGCGCCGGCGCGCCCAGAGGCGCGCCGGCGCGATCGGTCTGCCGGTCAGGTCACGATCGACACGATCGTGCCGCCGAACTCGGTCGTGCCGTCGCTGTATCCGACGATGCCGAGGTATCGGGTTGCCACCAGGAGCGGCGTGAGTCCGGCGTTCGTGCCCCACTTCAGCTCGACGGTTGCGGTGCCACCAACCGTCGCAGTCGCCGGAGCCGTCACCGCCAAGTTGTTGGCGCTCGCATCTGGAACCTGCCACGTGAACAGGTCGAAGACGGCGTCGGCGCCATCCGTCTCCCAGCCGTGGACGATCAAGGTCCAGTCACCTTCTTCCGGACTGGGGACGTCGATCTGCTCGGCCGACGTAGCGCCCCCGCTGACGTGGCTGAACTCGCCGCCGTTGAACGGATCCTCATCTGGTGGATACAGGTAGAGATCGATGTCGTCGGTCGCGCCGTCGACCGTCTCGTCGAACAGCGAGATGCGGAGGTGTTGCGTCCCCGCCGCAACCGGGATTGTGTAGTCGTTCACGCCGACGCGCGAGTCGAGGGCCACGACGATGTCGCTGGCTGGATCATCGACGACGGTGTCGTGGATGACGGCGGCGGGGATCAGGCCGTGCACCGGCGTCTGGAATGGACCGCTGTACCCGAACGTGACGTTGTAGCTCAAGGAACCGGACGTGCCCGTGCCGCTCACGTTGGTAGGCGCCGAGATCGGCACCGGCGTGATCGCAATCGGACTGCGCACGCTGTGGCCAGCGCCGTCGGTCCAGGTGAGTGACCCGAAAGTCCACTCGTCGAAGACCGCACCAGCGTTGCTGGTGAACTCGACCGAGTACGTGGCGGATTGGCCGGGAGCCAGGTTCAGGACGGTCGGTGTCACGACCACGTCGACGCCGGCGGGCGGGTCGACCGAAACCGTGTAGGTGCCGGCGGCACCGACGTTCTTGACCGTCCGCCTGGTCGTTTGCTTGCCGGCGAGTTGGGCGATCCCGATCGTGGCCTGGTTCAGGTCGCTCGGGTCGGTCGACTTGCCGGCGTTCGGTGCAGTGGTGACCCTGACACACGTCGCCCCCGCCGGGTTCAGGTCGCCGTTGCCGCAGAGGAAACGGAGGTAGTCGTCATGCTCGGCGTCGTACACGAGGCCCGGATCGTTGGCGTCTGGTGGGACGATGTGCCCGCCGCCGAAGTCGAACGGGTCGGCGGGCGTCGCGCCGTCCTCCTTGTCGACGGCCTGCGAGCCGGTCGTCGTCAGCGCCGAGCGGATCATGGCTGGCGTCCAGTCCGGATGTGCGCCAACGAGCAGCGCGCCGATCCCGGCGACGTGCGGGCTGGACATCGACGTGCCTTGGATCGCCTGAAACAGCTGTCCCGGGGCACCGATCCACGGCGTCGGGCTGTTGCCGGCGAGGATTTGCACGCCGGGCGCGGTCACGTCCGGCTTGATGATGTCGGGTGCGGCGCGGTTGGGCCCCCGGGACGAGAACACCGCCATGTCCGGCGCACCCGGGTCCTTGGCCGCTGAACCATCCGTGAACGAGGCCGTCGCAGGTTCCTCGGCTTCGCCAGCCGCCGTGATGTAGGCGGCGACTGCGGCGCCGTCCTCGGGGAACAACGTCGACGTCGGCAACACGTGGTTGTCGGTCGGCGTGACATTGAACTGCGGCGGGTCGTAGAGGATCATGCCCACACCGCCGGCTGCCTTGACACCAGCCCCGTGTTGCACTCGCGGGATGCCCGTCACCCGCAGGCACAGCACGATCGCGCCTGCGGCCGAGGCAGGCAGCCCGGTCGCTTTACCGGCACCGTCCGGATCGGGCCCCTCGGGGCAGTGCTTGCCGCCGTCGATCAACCGTGTCTGCTCGGCAATACCAGGCGTGACGCTGCCGCCGACGTAGCTGGTCCCGTCACCCAACGTGACGATGTTGTCGAACCTCCGGCTGTGCGTGCTTGCACCAACGGAGGTCACCCACGGGGCGTCGGCCGGCGATCCGAGGGTGGCGGCGTCCTCACCGGAGTTGCCGGCAGAGGTGGCGACGAACACCCCGGCCCGAGCTGCGAACAGGAAAGCCACGGCGTCGGCGTCGGCGGCAAGTGCGGACGGTGCTTCGGAGCCGATCGAGTAGTTGATCACGTCGACGCCGTCGGCCACCGCGGTGTCGATCGAGGCGACGAGGTCGGACAAGGCGCATCCCGCCTCGCCGAAGCAGCCCTTGTAGGCGGCGATGCGGGCGCGCGGCGCCATGCCCGAGATCGTGTCGACGCCGAGGTCGCGGTCGAAGATCATCGGGTCGATGTCGGCGTTGCCGCCCGCGGTCGAGGCGGTGTGTGTGCCGTGGCCGTCGTGGTCCCGCGGCGATGCGTACTCGCCCTCGTGGATGCCGAACGCGAGGTTGAGGCCCCTCGAGAACCAGCGGGCGCCGATCAGCTTGTTGTTGCAGTCGTTCGCCGAGAACTGCTCGCCTGCCTCGCATTTGCCGTGCCAGTGGGCCGGGGGCGGGCCGTATGCGAGGTCGGTATCAGTGTTGCCAGCGTCGTGACCGAGGTCGAGCTCGTCGGAGAAGCTCGGGTGCTCTGGCCATATGCCCGTGTCGATGACGCCGATGATGACGTCCTCGCCGCGGGTGCCGCCATTGCTCGCCCACAAGCCGCTTGGGCCAGTGAGTCCGAGGTCGACCGGCGTGTTGTCGGTCATCGGCTGGCGAATCTCGTCCGGGGTGACCGACACGACGTCCGGTTGCTGCGCGAGCCGGGCCGCCTGAGCGGGCGTGAGCTGCGCCGCGAATCCGTTGAACGAGAACGTGTAGTCATAGATCTTCGCGGCGCCGGACGCGCCCGCCGCGCGCAGGGCGTTGGCATGGCTGCGAGTCAGGAAATCCTGATATCGCCTGACGTTCGCGCTGTTCGGGTCGGCGTGCTCGCCCTGCCGAGGCGCTGTCGCCGCGTACCCACCGCGACCACCCTTGTAGGCGACGACCGGATCGTCGGCCATCTGGACGATGTAGACGGTCGCGCCGTTCTTGCTCGACTGGGCCGTCGAGTCGCCGGAAACGGGAGGCGAGCCGCTCGCGGGGCCACTGAGCCCTGCAACGGATACTGCGACCAGAGCAAGAGCGCTGATCGTCCCGCGACGCAACATACGACGTCGTCCTGAAGCCATGGTCCCTCCTTGATTGACGCAACCCCCGACGTGCACGCGGACAGCGTCGGCGATATCACGCATTGTGTCACAAGGCGAGAGAAGGCGTTCGAAGTTCACCCGCTCGGGCGACGGCTCACCGCCGCACGTAGCCGAAGATTCCCGAAAATGCGACGACCGCTGCTGAATGCGGGCGGGACCACCGCCTGACGTGACATGCATCTGTTTTCGACGACGTGGTCGGCTCGCGAGTATTGCGGTGTGCTGCACCTGCGCTTGATCGTGCCGACAGAGCTCACCGACGTGGTCATCGACGAACTGATCGCGTCACCGGGTGTCGTCCATATCGTCGTCGGTGTCGGGTCCGCCACTCGACCCGAGGGCCAGCTGGTCATGTGTGACGTAGCCCGTGAGGCGGCCGACGCGGTCGTCGAGCGCCTTCAGGATCATGACGTGCATCGAACGGGTGCGATCATGATCGACACGGTGGAGGTCGCGGTGTCGGACGCGGCCGCGGCGGCGGAAGTGGCCGCGCCCGGTCATCCGGGCGACTCGCTCGTGTGGGAGCAGCTCGAGGCGCGCACGCGCGACGAGGCCGACCTGACCGTGTCGTTCCTGGTGTTCATGTCGATTGCCGCGACGATCGCGGCGATCGGCATTTTGCTCGATTCGGCGGTGCTGATCATCGGGGCGATGGTTGTGGGTCCCGACTATGGGCCACTCGCCGCGCTGTGCGTGGCACTCGTGCGGCGGCGTCGACATCACGCCCTGCTCGCACTGCGAACGCTCTTCGTAGGCGTCGTCGTGGCGGGCATCGTCGCGCTCTGTGCCACGCTGCTGTTTCGCCTGACGTCGATTGCGCCTGCCAGCTACGTCCTCGGCGAGCGGCAGCTGACCGCATTTGTCTCTCGTCCCGACGCACTGGCGGCCGTGGTCGCTGTGATGG
>DASQTR010000419.1:0-9905 GCA_035641795.1 Ilumatobacter sp. | reverse complement strand
GACTCCGGGAGCGAGCAGCTGCTCCTAGAGGAACCGCTCTGCCCACCGCCGCGTCCGGCGTCGGCGACGCCAGGAACCAGCGCCAAGGCTGCTGCGACGAGCGCGATCGCTGTCAGTCGTCGACGAGTCATCTGATCTCCTTCGCTATGAGGTCGCTACGAGGTCGCCTTCGAAACGCAACGTACGCAACGTATCTCGACGGTGCCTCTGAGCACTGTCGGCCCCACGCGTCGACACCTTCGGGCGACAGGGATAATGTCGGCCTCGCGCGGGAACGACAGGGCCACTCAGGAGGCACCATTCATGACCACACTCAACCGCCGAACCGTTCTGAAGGGCGCGGCCGCGGCCGGCGTCGCCGCATTCGCCGGACCGTTCACAGGATTGCTGAACCCGCCGACTGTCGCCGCCAAGCCGGCATTCCGAGATCTCCGCCCCGTCCCTGACCTGCGCGACAACACGGTCCGGCTCTGGGTGCCGGAAGGCTTCCAGTACCGCTCGTTCCACGACACGGCCACGGGCCCGATCACACTCGACGACACCACCGTCCTGCCCGGTCGCCACGACGGCATGGCGGCGTTCGCCGGCCCGAACGGCAACGTCATCTTGGTGCGCAACCACGAGGTCAACAATCCCGTGCCGGCGTTCGGCCCGGGCACGCCGTACGACGCGATGGCAGGCGGCGGCACGACCACGATCGAGGTGACCAGGTTCGGCGAGGTGGTGCACGCGTTCACCAGCCTCAACGGCACGCAGATGAACTGCTCCGGCGGCCCGACACCATGGGGCTCCTGGATCACCTGCGAGGAGACAGTCAACGGTCCGGACGTCGGCCCCGACTTCACTGGCGTCTCCAACGTACCCCTTACGGAACGGCACGGGTTCATCTTCGAGGTCCCGGCCGGTGGCCAATCGAACCGGGAACCGATCACCAGGGCCGGCCGCTTCCCGCACGAGGCGCTCGCTGTCGACCCCCGTTCCGGCATCGTTTACATGACGGAGGACAACTTCGAAATCCCGTCGGGCTTCTACCGCTTCATCCCCACCACGAATCCGATGGAGTCCGGTCACCTCGAGAACGACGGCCGGTTGCAGATGCTGGCGGTGCGCGGCATCCCGAACGCCGATCTCGCCGTCACGCAACCGATGCGGGCGACGTACCACGTCGACTGGGTCGACATCAATGACCCCGATCCGACGTTCCCGCACACGCCGGGCGAGACCGCTCCGACCACCAACGACGAGGCGATCGCGTACGTCGGCCAGCAAGGCTTCGACCAAGGTGCCGCGTACTTCTCACGTCTCGAGGGCGCGTACTACGACAACGGCGTCATCTACTTCACGTCGACGCAAGGCGGCGGACCGGTCGAGCCGGACCTCCACGACCCAGACCAGGGATGGGGCAACGGCTGGGGACAGGTGTGGGCGTACCGCATCGACGCGCAAGTCCTGCAACTGATCTACCAATCGCCTGGACCGGACGTGCTCGACTTCCCCGACAACCTGACGATCAGCCCACGCGGGACGATCATCCTTTGCGAGGACAACGTCGACGACAACTTCATCCGGGGCCTCAACCGCGGTGGTCAGCTGTTCGACATCGCCCTCAACCGGCTGGCGGGCCGCACCAACGACGAATTCGCCGGGGCAACGTTCAGCCCCGACGGGCACACGTTGTTCGTGAACATCCAGGCCCGCAACGGAATGACGTTCGCGATCTGGGGGCCGTGGGAAAGGGTGCGCGTCTGATCGGGCGCGATCACAATTGAGCGCCCGACCGGCGCGGTCGTCAGACTGTCGCCCATGAAATTGGCGACGATTCGCACAGGCGACGGCACACGCGCGGTGCGCGTCGACGACGACGCCGTGGTGGAGACCGGGCATCGGTGCGTCGGCGAGCTGCTCAAGGAGTCCGACTGGCGCGGCGTCGCCGGGTCAGCGGCGGGGCCGGCCCACGTTGTCGACTCGCTCGACTACGCGACGCTCGTGACCTGGCCGGAGAAGACGATCTGCGTCGGGCTCAACTACCTCGATCACATCGCCGAGACCGGACGCACGAGACCCGAGTACCCGACGCTGTTCACGAAGTACGCCCGCTCGCTGATCGGAGCCTACGACCCGATCGCGATGCCGGGCGACGACGAGTCGGTCGAGGTCGACTGGGAGGCCGAGCTCGGCGTGGTGATCGGCACCGAGATCCGCCGCGGCACCGAGCAGGAAGCCGCAGCCGCGATCGCCGGCTACACGGTCGTCAACGACATCAGCGTGCGCGACTGGCAGTACCGCAGCACCCAGTTCCTGCAAGGCAAGGCCTGGGAGGGCAGCACCCCGGTCGGCCCCTACCTGGTCACCACCGAGCCGGGCACGCCGGCCGCCTTCCCGATCAGCTGCATCGTCGACGATCAGGTGATGCAGAAGTCGAACACGTCCGAGTTGTGCTTCGGCCCGATTCACCTCGTGCAGTACATCTCGACGTTCATCACGCTCGCCCCAGGCGACCTGATCGTCACCGGCACGCCGGGCGGCGTCGGCCACGCGCGCGACCCGAAGGTGTTCCTCAAGCGCGGGCAGACCGTCGTGACGCGCATCGAGGGCATCGGCGAGTGCCGCAACGTGTGCCTGTGACGGCTCAAACCGGCGCCCGCAGCATGCCCCACAGGTGCGGGCCGCGTTCGTGCTCGGTGATGAGGTCCCACTCCGATCGCACCTCGAACCCGTGGTGCCGGTAGTAGGCGACGTTGTCGGCGGTCTCCGTCTCGAGGTAGCAGGGCAAGCCGTGCGCATCGGCGATCCGGAACACCTCGCCCATGAGCGCCGCGCCGAGCCCTTGGCGCTGCCAATCGGGGTGGGTGGCGAGCATGTTGAGATACCAGTGCGGCTCGCGGGGCGTGTGCTGTGCGAAGGCGGCGCGGAGCGCCTCGAACTTCGCCACCCGGTGCTCGGGGTGGACGATCGCCGGGCGCTCGACGTCGACCTCGGGTCGTCCGGGCGGCACCCACCCGGCGAGCGCGACGCAGTCGTCGGTGCACCACTGTGACTCGGTCGCCTGCCATCGCCGGCACAGGTACGCCGTCAACACCGGGTTGAGCTCGAAGTACTCGGCGTCGTTCGGGAAGAACCAGCGGAGCAACGGGTCGTCGGCGAAGGCCCGAGTCGCGGTCGTCGCCAAGCGCCGGATGTCGTCGCTCGTCGCCAGCCGCACGGTGACCATCGAGGGGCACGGTAGCCCGCGACAAATCGCGCGCCCGAAGACGACAGGCACCCGCGTAGCGTGAGTCCTGGAGTGAACGAGATGCGGCCGACGATGACGGGCGCTCGATCCCGGATGGGCAGCAGCCGCCTGGGAGGCGTGCCGACCACCCTTCCGGAGCGTGATGCCCATGCCGGCGACACGTTGCCGCTCGCGTTCGGGGCGAGGCCGACGAAGCGGTTCGACGTGATGCCGGGTGTCGCGGTCATCACCGGCTGGCTCGACGCCGACCAGCAGCGTGCGCTCGTGGAGGACTTCCGTGGTTGGTCGCTTCCTCCGGCGGGACTGCGTCACCCGCGTGTGCCGTCCGGCCATCTGATGACCGTGCAGTCGGTCTGCCTCGGCTGGCACTGGCGGCCGTACACCTACAGCCGCACCGCGGACGACACCGATGGTGCGCCGGTCAAGCCGTTCCCGCCCGACCTTGTTCGTCTCGCGCAGCGGGCGGTCGCCGACACGTTCGGCGCCGAGGCCGGTGCCAGTTACGCGCCCGACGCGGTGATCGCCAACCTGTACACGGCCGACGCTCGGCTCGGTCTCCATCAAGACGACGAAGAGCCGTCCGATGCGCCGGTCGTGACGATCAGCATCGGCGACGCGTGCCTGTTCCGGATCGCCGGCGTCGATCGGCGTACCGGGCCGTTCACCGACATCGATCTGCAGTCCGGCGATCTGCTCGTGTTCGGTGGGTCGAGCCGTCGGATGTACCACGGTGTACCCAAGGTGTACGCGGGCACGGGGCCGCTCGACACCGGACTCCCGCCGGGGCGGATGAGCATCACGATCAGGGAGACCGGCCTGCCGGGCTAGTCGGCCGCCGTCAGCCGAGTGTGGCACTCGGGTCTGCGGAGCGAACCCGACGATCGCGTCAGGCAGCGTGTAGCTCTGTCCGGGGTGGCGCCGCGCCCCTGGGGGCTCGGTCGACCGTCGTGCCTGTCCAGTAGGTGATGCCGTCCGGTCGAATCCACGTGGCTACGCGGTCGGACGTCAGCGTCAACCGCCAGCCACCTTCATGCACGTCGTGATGGTGCTTACGCGACTCACACAAGGGAGCCAAATTGGCCAACTCGGTGCTACCGCCCCGTTCCCAGGGGACGACGTGATGGATCCGGCAGTCGTCGAACGGGACCTCGCAGTCGGGGTGGATGCAGGTGCGGTGCATCGCCCGCAACGCCTGACGTTGGGGTTCGGTGGCCAACCGTGCTCCGCGCCCGATGTCGAGTGCCCGCCCGTCGCCGGCGAGCACGATCGGGATGATCTCGGCGTCGCACGCCATCTGGCGCACGACCGAACGCGGCAGTGGAGTGCCGTCAGCGAACTCGCACACCGAGTTGGCATGCAGCCCGTTGCGAATGGTGGCCAGATCGACGAGCACGTGGAGTTGCACGACGGCGTCGCCACCAGAGGTCACGGCCGCCAACACGGCCTCGACCTGCAGCTGCTCCCACGTCAATCCGTTGCCTGCCTTGGAACGCGCCTGGCGGCGGTGCTGGTCGATCGCCGCCCATAGCTGGGCGTCGCGGACCGGATCGAGCTCGAGGTGCGTGTGGCGCATTCCGGTTTCCTTGTCGGTCCAGCGCCGCACATTCGACTTCTGGCGCTGACGCTCGAGCTCGTCCGCATCGTTCGTCGTGGCGGCAGCGGCGTTGAGCTGTCGAGCGAGGTCGCGGCAGCTGCGTTCGAACAGGTCGACGCCCATGCGCTCCGCGTCAGCCAACAGCTCGTGACCCTGGGCCAAGAACTCGGCTGTCAGCGGCTCGTCGAGATTGCGGATCGCGCCCGCGATCGCGTCGACATGGCCCGCTGAAACGATTCCCGTGGCGAGCGCGTCCTCGAAGTTCGGCAACGCGCAACAGACACGCTCACGCTCGTCGCCCGCCCGCGCCTCCTTGCCGGACTGCCCTCCCTCGCGGGCGAGCAGATCTTTGGGTGACTCGGCGCGGCCCTCCGCCGCGAGGTGACGTTGGCGGCGCGTCGCACGCACGTTCAACGACTCACACCACGATTTCATCGACGCCACCTTCTTGACGAAGTCGACGAGCTCGTCTCGGTCCATCACGTCCGGGTCGGAGCCCCGTAGTGCCGCGAACACGGCATCCGGGTCAGGAGCTTTCATCGCAAAGCCTCCAAACACTGTGGTCGATGGACGGGGGCGAAGTCGGAGCCGCACCATAACATCGTGCCGGCGATTGTGCAAACATATGTTCGAAAGAATTCTTTCAACTTTCGAACTAGCCAGTAGACGCGATGTCGATGACCGCCGCGCCGGAGATCTCGCCGGTGGACAGTCGCCGCAGAGCGACGTCCATGTCGTGCAGCGTGAACCGTTCCACGTCCGTTCGGATCGGGATCGTTGCCGCGAGATCGATCAGCGCGACGACGTCAGCGCGTGTCACGTTGGCCACGCTTCGGATCTGGCGCTCTCCCAACAGCAGGTCGTAATCGAACTCGGGCACGCGATCGAGGTGGATGGCGTTGATCGCCACGACACCGCCCTTGTCGACCGCCGACAGGGCATCGACGACCACCGACCCCGCGGGCGCGAACGTGATCGCCGCGTCGAGCGGCGACGGTGGACGCTCGCCGTAGCCGCCCACCCAAGCCGCGCCGTGACCAAGCGCACGGTCACGCTCGCGCGCCGACCGGGTGCACACGTAGACCTCACAGTCCCAATGGCGTGCGATCTGGATCACGCACGTCGCCGAGGCGCCGAAGCCGTACAAACCCAGCCGTCCACGGGCTCGATTCCCGACACGCGCAGCGCGCGAAGCCCGATCGCGCCGCCGCACAGCAGTGGTGCGGCGCTGACTGCGTCGAACGTCTCGGGGAGCGGGTACACGAAGTCGGCGCGCGCCGTCATCAGCTCGGCGAACCCACCGTCGCGGCTCCATCCGGTGAACCGGGCGGCTCCGCAAAGGTTTTCGCGACCAGAGGTGCAGAACCGGCATTGACCGCAGGTCGAGGCGATCCATGCGACACCGACCCGATCACCGATCGCGAGCGCCGCGACACCTGCTCCAAGCCCGGCGACGGTGCCGACCACCTGATGGCCGGGCGTGATCGGCAACATGCGTGACGGCAGATCGCCCTCGCATAACTGGAGATCGGTACGGCACAGGGCACACACGTGCACGTCGATCAGCACCTCACCTGGCCCCGGCTCCGGATCCTGGACCTGGTGCACGTCGAGCGGACCGTCAAACGCCGACCGAGGTGTGATCAGTCGCGCTGCGCGCATCCGAGGATCGTCGCTGACGACTCAGCCGGGAGCAAGTGTCACGGCTCGACGACGAAGGCCGTGACCATGCCGAACATCCCGTCCTCGCGTTCGGCGTGGGTGAGGATGTGGCAGTGCCACGCCCACACGCCCGGGTCGGTCAGCTTGTAGAGGACGGTGTAGCGCTCGCCGGGGGCGATGTTGATCGTGTCGCTCGGCATCGGCACGAGCAACTCCTTGCCATCCTTGGCGATGATCCAGCCCAGCGGCTGATGAAGGTGCATCGGATGCGACAGCAGGCCCTCGTTGTAGTAGTGCACCATGACCGTCTCGCCGACCTTGCCGGTGTAGGCCTCGGTGGCGGGAAAGCTCTTGCCGTTCAACGAGAGGCCGATCACGCCGGCGTCGTTGAGCACCATGTTGATCGTCTGATGGGGCTCTGCTGCGTATCCCTGCTCGAGCAGCTCCGGCGGCGTCTGCATGTCACCGATCGTGACTGCGCCGAACAACCCGTTGAGGACTTGCTCGGCGCCGTTGTGTGAGTGGTAGATCCCGACCGCCGGCTCAAGCGCTTCGAACTCGTACGTGAAGCTCTCGCTGGGCATCACGGCCGGCTGGGTGAACGGCGGCACGCCGTCCATCTCGTTCGGGACGCGGATGCCGTGCCAGTGGATGACGGTGCCGACCGGGAGCTCGTTGTGGAGCACGACCCGAACCTTGTCGCCGACCTCGACGTGGATCTCCGGCGCGGGTACGACCCCGTTGTAGGTGTACGCCTGCACGACCTTGCCGGGTTCGACCTCCCAGTCGGTGACCTTGGCAGTCACGTCGAACTGTTTGAAACCGTCAGGAGCGACCGTGTGTTCGAGCAGTTGTCCGCCGAACGGGCCCTTCTGCTCAGCGATGAATCGCGCCGCCCGGGCGTCCATGGCGGCCTGCATCTCCTCGGCGGTGTTGTACCCGTGGAGGTGGTCGGCGCCAGCCGGGTCGCTCGTCACCGACGTACCCTCGGGCATCACCGTCCCGGCGGCTGCGATCATCACCGTGCCCGACATGCCGGCGTCCTTGTGGCCCGGAACCTCGCAGAACATCTCGTAGCTGCCTGCCGCGAGCTCGCCGAGGTCCATTTCCGCGGTCTCGCCCGGCTCCAGGTCGGGCGACTTGGCGCCGGCGACGGTGAGGTTGTGGACTTGCGTGTCGACATTCGTGATCCGGAGCACGATGTGCCCCGGCGCCGCCATCAGGTGCTCGGGTACCAGTTCCAAGGCGCCCAGTTCGACATCGAGGAACGTGATCGTGTCAATGCCGGCCGCCGCAGTGCCTGATTCGTCGTCATCACCACCGACACCGCCGAGCGCGAAGAAACCGAGCACGAGCGCGCCGAGGGCGAGCACGACAGCCGTCCAACTCAGGAACGTGCGGTCGTCCGACTTTTCGGTCGGCTCGAAACCGGAGGCACCACCGTCTGTTTGCGCGGAAGCACCGGGCTTCGCAACATCGATCGTCATGCGCCCAGTTTGCGAACGGCCAGAGCAGACGCGTAGGGCCCTGCGACCAGGAGACCAGGGACCAAAGTCCCGAGCTCAGAAGCGGGCGGTCCAGCGCAGCACGGCGCCCGACCCATCAGCGCCATCTCGAGCTTCGAGCGTGCACGAGCCGCCGAACGCAGCCGCCCGCGACGCAAGGTTCTCCAGCCCGTTACCGCCCCGCTTGGCGGCGTCGGCCGGGGGTCCGACGCCGTTGTCGATGACGGTCATCACGACACGGTCGTCGACGACCTCGACGACGACCGTGGCCTGCGTCGCCTTGGCGTGTCGGGCGACGTTGCCCAATGCCTCGCGCATCGACGCCACCATCTCGGTACGGATTTCGTCGGTCAGCAGCGTCTCGACCGGTCCTTCGATCCGTAGCGCGGGCGTGAATCCGAGCACACGGCTCGCCTGTGACACCACGGCGGTGAGCTCTTGACCCAATCCCCCGCGCCTGCCCGCAGGACCGAGGGTGAAGACGATCGTGCGCACCTCCGAGATGATGCGGTCGAGCTCCGCGACCACCGAGTGCAGCTTGTGCGCGGTTTCGGAGTCGGCGCGTGTGGCGATCGCCTGCGCCGCCAGGCCTGTTCCGTACAAGTGTTGAAGCACGACGTCGTGAAGATCACGTCCGATGCGCTCGCGCTCGGCGACGAGCGATAGCTGCTCGTGCGCTGCACTGAGGCGCTGTTCGTTCTCGAGACGATTGCTGATGTCACGAACGGACACGATCACGAATGGGTCGCCGTGCACGAATGGACTCAGCGAGATCTCGACGCGCACCGTGCGCCCGTCGCACCGCTGGAGCGCGAGGTCACGTCCGCTCCCCATCGGACGTCGAGTCGGGGCCTGCGCGTACGCTTGCCTTAGTTCGGCATGCCGCTCACGTGCACCGACCGGAACCAACGAGTCGACGTTCTTGCCGACCAGCTCGTCGTCACCGGCCAGCGCGCAGATCGAGTGGTTGGCGTACACGATCGTGCCGGCGTGGTCCACGATCAGTACGCCGTCAGGGGCCAGCTCGACCGCTTGCACGAGCAGGGTTGCATCCACGCCCTCGCTCACTCGCGCCACCGTAACCGTGCAGCGCGGCCTCGACGCGGGCGCATCGGCTCCGATCGAGGTGACCTAGGTCCCTTGCCTGTATGGAGCCGATGTGTTGCACTTCGGTGATGGCGCACCCTGTCACGGCGTTTCTCATGGACGACCACGAGGTCGTACGTCAGGGCGTGCGCGCCCTGCTCGAAGCGTCAGGCGAGATCCGCGTGGTAGGCGAGGCCTCGAACGCCACCGAGGCGGTGGCGCGCATCCCGGCCGTTCGACCCGACGTGGCCATTCTCGACGTCCGTGTGCCCGACGGCAACGGAATCGAGGTGTGCCGGGAAGTCCGCAGCCGCGTCGGCACACCGTGTTTGATGCTGACGTCGTACAGCGACGACGAAGCGCTGTTCGAGGCGATCATGGCCGGCGCGTCCGGCTACGTGCTCAAGCAGATCCGCGGCAGCGAGCTGGTGAACGCGGTCAAGCGTGTCGCCGCCGGTGAGTCGTTGCTCGACCCCGCGGTCACGGAGCGTGTGCTGCGACGGCTGCGCTCGCCGTCCGACGAAGACGAGCGACTGTCGCGGCTCACGCCACAGGAGCGCCGCATCCTGCATCTCATTGCGGACGGCATGACCAACCGTCAGATCGCCAATGAGATGCACCTCGCCGAGAAGACGATCAAGAACTACGTCTCGAACCTGCTCGCGAAGCTCGGGATGGAACGCCGCACCGAGGCCGCAGTGTTCGCTACCAAGCTGGAGATCGCCGGCCAGAACATCGAAGGGCCTTAGGACCGACTGTCCTACGCGTTCAACGGATTGGCCGTCGTCGTGCTGCGCCGACCGAAGTTCCGCGCCACAGCCGACCT
>DASQTR010000418.1:0-7035 GCA_035641795.1 Ilumatobacter sp. | reverse complement strand
GGAAGACGAGCGACTCGACGCCGACCTCCTTCGCCGCACGTGTCTGCTCGGCGCGTCGCAGCGAGCCCATCTCCCCCCGTGGGATGTCGGGATCGAAGCCCCCGGCGTCGCCGTCGGTGACGAGGCAGTACGTCACCTCTGCTCCGGCGTCGGTGAGGTCGGCGACCAGCCCGGCGGCCGAGAAGTCGACATCGTCAGGATGAGCCATGACGGCGAGGGCACGTTGGATCTGGTCGAGTCGGAACACGCCGCCCACGTTAGAAGGCCCCTAGTGTCGCGGCATGTCGCTCCGCGGACAGCCGCTGCGGGTGCGCTCGTGAGCGTGTGCCGTGTCGCTCGCTGAGCATGACCGGGAGCGTTGGGCGGTGGCGCTCACGACCGCCGGTTGGCTGGTGCTGGCCGCCTACCTGTTGCTGCTGATCGCGCAGGTTCGGCGCGCGTTCGCGGTCACCGTGTCGAGCTTCGAGGACGGGGTGTGGGGACAGCGGATCGAGCTGGTGTCGTTCGTGACGCTGCCGCAGAACCTCGTGATCCTGGTGCCGGCGGCGGCGGCGGGCGTAGCCGCCGTGACGCTGCTGCGCGACACGCCGGAAGCGTTGCAGGGTTCGTGGGCGCGCCAACTCGTCCGGGTCGTCGCCGGACTGTGTTATGTGATCGTGGCGCTCGCCGTGTTGGGCATTCTCGACGTGCTGATGCAGACACCCGACTCGGTCGGTGGGACATCGGCGATCCTGACGCGCGTCGGTGGGATTCTGATGGCGATCGGGATGATCCGCGTCTGCCTGGAGGCGGAGCGCTGGGCGATGGACGTCGGTCAGGCGCCGAGGTCGCCAAGGTTGTAGTGCCGGCGGCAGAGCAACTCGTAGCGGACGATGTCGCCGAAGATCTTCATCGCGCCCGGCTCGGGGGTGTCGCCGACCACCACGGTTTCACCCTCGTACACCACGAGCTCGTTGACGACCCGCGCGTTGTGCGTTGCGCGGGCGCCGCACCAGCAGCGCGCCTCGACCTGCAGCGGGACGCGCTCGTCGGCGATCTCGAGCATGCGCTGCGTGCCCGCGAACAGCTTGCCGCGAAAATCGGTGATGAGGCCGAACGCGTACACGTCGACCTCCATGTCGTCGACGACCCGGCCGAGCTGGTCGCACTGCTCGGGCGTGTAGAACTGGACCTCGTCGCACACCACATAGTGCAGCGGCCAGTTGTGCACGGCGAGAGCATGGATGTCGAGATCGGGCTCGACCTGGATCGCCGGAGCCGCAACGCCGAGCCGGCTGGTGACCTGCATGCCGTCACGGTCGAGTCGTGTCAGGAGCAGGCCGTAGAGCTGCCGGGAGGCGAGGTTGTGGTGGATCTGGAGCGCCAGCGTGCTCTTGCCGGAGCCCATCGTGCCGAAGCTGAAGCGCAACGTCGCCATGCCGAGGAGCGACCCTAACCGGGGGGTGTTGCACGCTCCGGATCGTTGGCGCTGTCATTGGAGCGGACGGCGTCCGACGGCTGCCGGTTCACGTCCCGCGGAGAGCCGTTTATGATGGCCGAACCCCCACTGACCACAAGGGAGGCGGCCATGGAACCGCAGCACGTCAGCAGGACCGACTCGTATCGACGCGGGCGCCGAGCACAGCGATGGGCGGCGGGTGCGATCGCCGCCGGGGTCGCCCTTGCCGCCGCGGGAAGCGTCGGCGCAGCACCGATCGTGCGGGATACGTTCCACGAGGAGGGCACCGAGACCTTGCCCAACTTCTGCGGGGACCTCGACATGATCCACAGCTGGGACATCTCCGGCAGGTTCATGGGCGTGGCCCGGGGCTCCGACCGGCTGGTGCGCTTCCAAGACAACATCCGTGGCACGGATGTCTGGACCAACACCGAAACCGGCAGGTCGTACACGCAGATTTGGTCCGCCAATACACGGGACTTGAGGGTCACCGACAACGGCGATGGCACCTTGACGATCCTGATCCAGGGAAGCGGCGGCTCACGTTGGTACGACGGCGATGGCAAGCTGGTGCTGCGAGACCCGGGCCTCGTGCGCTTCGAGGTCCTCGTCGATCACAATGGCACTCCGTCCGATCCGTCCGACGACGAGGAGATCGCGTTCCTTGGGGTCGTGAAGGGATCGACGGGCCTCAACGAGACCGAAGGTCGGGACTTCTGCGAGGACATCATCCTGTTCACCAGCTGAATTGAGTCGGGCTGTCGGCGCTGTCAGTCGAGAGGACGGCGTCCGATCGCTGCCGGTTCGCGTCCGGCGAGCAGGCATGCGGCAACTGTCGCCACTGCCGGCGTGCCGACTGCGAGAAGCGCGAGATCGGACAACGGGAGCGGCGCCAGGTGATCGACGCGGGCGGCGACGAGACCGATGTACGCGCTGGCGATGCCGAGTACCGCGCCGAGCAGTGCCAGCGAGCCGGCGGTCACGGCGGCGATACCGCGCCGCATCCACGACGTCGCACCTGCGGCAGTGAGTGTGCGCAGGTCGTTGGCCGACTCGCCGCGGATCAAGCCGACGGTCGCCGCCAGCACACCGAGCGCAAGGAACATGCCGACCAGCCCTGCGACGCGTCGCGTCATTGCCAGCCCGGAGTCCTCCTCTCGGGTCTCGATGGTCAGCCCGTAGCGGGCGGCGATCTCGCGTGCCTCCCCGAGCCGGTCGGCCTCGATCGGCTCGTCGGCCGCTATCAACCATCGACCGGACGGGATGATCTCCCAGCCGCGCGCGAGCCCGGCGTCCGGGTCGATCAGCGCACTGGGCAGCGACGTGTAGGTCGTCGGCAGCATTGGCCCCGACGTGATCGGTTCACCCGGGCCGAGCGGAAGATCGGTCTCCGGTTCGCCAACGCGAAGGCGGAGGTCGCCCGTTTCGGATGTCACCACGTCGTCGCCCGCGACGGCGCTCTGGTCGAGCCCGAGCGCGGCGAGTAAGGCCGGGGTGGCGGCGTAGACGTTGTCGACCCACATCCATCCGCCGTCGGTCGGCCGGTCCACGCTCACCGTCAAGCTCTGCTCGGTCCGCGTGTCGACTGGGGAAGTGGGATCGCGGAACGCGTCGAGGCGGATGGCGGGCGGGGTGCCGAGGAGGTCGACGATCTCATCGACGCCGGACTGCGTGCGTTCGACGGCGTCGGCGTCGGGGGCAAACGGGCCCATGAAGTCGTCTGAGCCGATCATCAACTGAGCGCCGGACAAGTTGGCGATCGGTGTGGCGTTTTCGGCTGCCGCGGTGGAGGCGATGATGCAAGCCGGGATGCCGAGCGCAAGTCCGATTGCAGCCAACGCCGAACTCGACCGCGCCTGATATCGGCTGAGGTCGCGCAGCGCCAGCCTGCCGGCAATGGGCAAGGCGCCGGCCAGGCGGCCAATGGCGCGGATCACAGCCGGGCTCACCAGTAGGACGCCGACTGCGACGGCGAGCATGCCGCCGGCAAGGAGCAGCATTTGAGTGAGGCTCGGGCCGCGTTCGCCGAAGTCGCTACCGACGTACAGGCAGAGCGCGCCGGCAATCACCAATCCGACGGCCAGCAACGCCGAGCGGTGGGGTGCCGACGGCCGCGGCGTGCGGCCCGACAGCGCGGTGACGGTTGGGATGCGAGACATCGTCCGGGCTGGCCACCATGCCGCTGCTGTGGCAGCGACGACGGCGAGCAGCACGGCCGTGATGACGATCCACCATGGGATGTTCGACGCCTCGATCCGATGATGGACGACCGACTCCATCGTCGGCACCAGCGCGAACCACGCGGTGATGCCGGCGACGCCGCCTGCCACCGCGGCCACGATCCCGGTGACCGCCCCGCTGGCCAACACCGAGAACCGGATCTGGTCATCGCTCGCACCGATCGCCGACAACATTCCGAACTGAGGCAGACGTCGCTGGGCGATCACGGTGAAGCTGGCCGAGGCGACGAGCGCGACGAGCAGCAGCACGACGGTGCACGCCAGCAGCGTCATCACGCCCGCCAAGACGTCCTCGGGCACGTCGCTGCGCTCGCCCACGCGCACCGGCCCGACTGCCTCACCGAAGCGGCGGAAGTCGCTCTCGCTTGCGTCGACCAGCATCGTCACCGTGTCGGAGCCGGCAAGCTCGGAGGGCGCGACGAGCAGGAACTCGTCGGTGAGGTCGCTCGGGTTCTCGACGATCCCGACCAGTACGCGTGCGACGCCGTCGAGGTCGATCGTGTCGCCGATCGTCACCGACAGCAGTTCCGCCACGCCGTCGGTCATGGCCGCCTCGTTCCCGCCGGCCGGCGTGCGGCCCGATCGTAGGTCGAGCATCGGTGTCACGAACGTGCCGTTGACGTCAGCCACGCGGTACTCGACGTTGCGCGTCGAGCCTGGAACGGCGACGGTGCGATGCCCGATCACGTCGATGGTGCCGAACGCTTCGGCGCCTGCGGCAACCCACACGTCGATCTCGGACGGGCTCGGATTGTCGACGAGGTAGAGCATCTGAGTGGCGTCGCCGAACTCGGCCTGGCCGGCGGCAGGTGCGATGCTGTACGCCGCCGAAGACAGCAGCACCGACGCCGACACCGAGACCGCGAGCAGGACCACGATCAACGCGTACTGACGCCACTCCCGGCGGACGAGCCGGTACGCCCACCGGGCGACGGCGCGGCGGGCAGCCGGGCTGCGATCGATGCGTGACCAGCTCATCGCGCCGGCGTGCCCGCGAGCAGCTGCTCCGGACCTGCAGCCGGGGAGGAGTGGTCCACCATGCGGCCGTCGCGCAGGAACACCACACGGTCGGCCCAGGAGGCGAGCTGAGCGTCGTGGGTGACGATCACGCCCGCCACACCGCGCTTGCATGCGTTGCGCACTAGGCGGATCACGTCTTCACCGTTGATCGAGTCGAGCGCACCGGTC
This sequence comes from Ilumatobacter sp., assembly GCA_035641795.1. Taxonomy (GTDB): domain Bacteria; phylum Actinomycetota; class Acidimicrobiia; order Acidimicrobiales; family Ilumatobacteraceae; genus Ilumatobacter. The sequence continues at coordinate 2,169 of DASQTR010000418.1, read as the reverse complement.
GGCTCGTCGGCGAGCAGCAGGCGGCGGTCACCGATCACCGCGCGCGCGATCGCCACGCGCTGACGCTCCCCGCCGGAAAGCTCCTCGGGATAGCGATCGGCGCGAGCGGTCAAGCCCAGCTGGTCGAGCGCGGCCAAGGCGGTCTTGCGCGCGGCCCGGCCGCGCGTGCCGTCGAGCTCGAGGGGAAGCGCGACGTTCTCCGCCGCGGTCAGGCCGGGCAGCAGGTTGAAGTCCTGGAACACGAACCCGACGGATCGGCGGCGTAGGCACGACCGTTCGCTGCGCGTCATCGACGACACGGGCTGGCCGTCGATCGTGACCTCGCCGGTGGTCGCCTCCTCGAGGGTGCCCGCGATCGTGAGGAGCGTGCTCTTGCCCGAGCCGCTCGGGCCCATGATCGCGACCAACTCGCCGGCTGCGACCGTGAGGTGGATCTCGACCAGCGCGTCGACTCGCGCCGGTCCCTCGCCGTACGACTTGGAGACGTTCGACAACTCGAGCATCGGACTCATCGGCGGGCTCCGATCTTGGTGTTGCGCCGGGCGGCGCGCCGAGCCGGGTTGGGTTGGGGCTGATCGGACGTGAGCGTCGGGAGGCGCTTGACGCGAGCGTCGGCGGCGTCGAGCCAGCGCACCATCGCCTCCAGCCGAAAGATCTCGGCGTCGGCGACGAGCAGCAACCCGATGTCGTGCTCGTCGGCGTCCTCCTTGAGTCGTGTGTATTCGTGCATGGTTTCGATGAGGTGCCGCCGGTGGATCTGGCTGAGCTCCGCATGGTCGATCTCGGGGACGCGCAGTGCGACGAGCAGTTTGATCACGAGCTCGTCTCTGGGTGGGGTGGTGAGATCGGGCGGGGTTCGGAGCCAGGCGGCGAGCTCGTCGCGACCGGCATCGGTGAGGTGGAAGACGTTCTGGGGGCCTTCTGCGTCGTCGTCGGCGTCGACGAGGCCGTCGCGCTCGAGGCGTTGCAGCGTCGTGTAGACCTGCCCCGTGTTGAGCGGCCACATCTCGCCCGTTCCCGCTTCGAAGTCGTGGGCGAGCTGGAAGCCGTGTTTGGGGCCCTCCGAGAGGAGCGCAAGGAGCGCGTAGCGAACTGACATGCTCCGTACACTACTCAGTAGAGTACGAGGCAGTCAATGCTCGCGATCTCAGCGGAGCATTGCCTGCACGCGCTCGATGGTGTCTGCGTCGTCGGCTCGCTTGTCGTGCCGATAGCGACGCACACGGGCAAAGCGGAGGGCGACCCCACCGGGATAGCGCGAGGAGACCTGGACACCGTCGAGCGCGATCTCGACGACCTGCTCTGGCTTGACGTAGACGACGTGGCCGTCGCGCCCCGTGCCTTCGCCGAGCTTGAGCGCGAGGAACCGCTCGGTCTGCCAGCGCAGCAGCTCGTCGGTGAGTCCCTTGAACGTCTTGCCGACCATCACCCACTCGCCGTCGGCGCCACGCGCCGCGAGGTGCAGATTGGAGAGCCAGCCCTGGCGGCGACCGTGACCCCACTCGACGGCGATGACGACGAGGTCGAGTGTGTGGACCGGTTTGACCTTGCGCCACGCGCCGCCTCGCCGGCCTGCGTCGTATGGCGCGTCGAGGTCCTTGACCATCACGCCCTCGTGGCCCCCGGCGATGGCGCGTTCCAGGAAGCGCTCGGCCTCCTCCACGTCGGCGGTCACGATCGCCGGCAGACGGCTGTGCTCGGGCACGGTTGCGGCAAGGATCTGGCGTCGTGTCGCCAGCGGCTCGTCGACGACGCTCGTGCCGGCGTGGAGCACGTCGAAGAAGAATGCCTGCAGGCCGTGGCCGCGCCCGATGCCGATTTCTGTTGCGTCCGCGCCGAAATCGCCCATCGTGTCCTGGAAGCGGCGCGGCGTGCCCGTGTCGTCGACACCGAGTACCTCGCCGTCGAGCACCAGATCACCACCTGGGAGCGCACGCACGAGCTCGACCACGCCGCCGAGGCGATCGGTGACGTCGTTGAGATTGCGCGTGTACAGCCGCACCTCACCTGCCGCGCGGTGCGCTTGGATGCGTGCCCCGTCCAGCTTCCACTCGACCGACGCCATCCCCGTTCCGGATAGGGCCTCGGCGATGCTCGCGGCGGGCGAGGCGAGCATCGGCTGCACCGGGTGCGTTGGGCTGAGCTCGATCGCGGCCAGCCCATCGCTTC
>DASQTR010000417.1:0-3737 GCA_035641795.1 Ilumatobacter sp. | reverse complement strand
TCGTGCTGAAACGCAGGAACTCGCCCTGCTGGGTGTTCTGGATCTGGAGGTGGTGCGGGACCTCCTCGACGATGTCGGGCAGGCGGCCGGTGGCGGGCTCAGCCCGAGCGCCCACGCCATTCGTCGCTACCGCGACCGTGGCGACCGTCAGGATTGTTGCGGCGGCGATGCCGCCGGTCTTCTGCCATCGCCCCACTGTGGATCCTCCCAGTAACCCGTCCGCCGATGGGTCGAAGTGTTCCAGGCGTCCTTCGCCGAGTCAACGGCCAACGCCCCACACGAACGCGGAATGGGCAGTGTCAGCGGCTCGTGTTTCGCAGCAGGCGCATGACGAGGCACTTGTCGCCGTTGAAGTCACGCACCTCCATCGGCTCGAACCCGAGTCGTTTGTAGAACGCGATCGCTCGCGGATTGGTGACCTGAGGGTCGATGAGCATCGTGTCGGCGCCGTCGTGCTCAAAGATGCGATCGATGGCCGCTTGCATTGCGTCTGTACCGAGGCCGCGTCCCCTGTCGCCGGGCGATCCGATCCAGATGTCGACCGCCCACGTCCCCGGTGCCACGTCACCCCAATAGTGCGACTCTTCGTCAGCCGCGTCCGTGAGTTGCACGAAGCCGATCGGTCGGCCGTCCTCCTCGACGATGAGCAGCTCACGCCAGGGCACGTCCCGCACGATTTCCGTTGGCCAGTCGTACCAGTCCGCGCCACGCCCGCCCAAGGCGGCTGCTACATCGGCGTCGTCGTCCCACCGAACGATCAACCCCACGTCATCAACCGTCATCGGCCGCAACTCGACCACTTGCCGACGATATGCGCCTGCCGGACGCTCGGCGTGATGGGTTCAGTGATGTTTGACGTGAGCGTCGGATGCGCCCACTGGGGACGTCGCAGACCGCCATGATCCATACTCCGCTTGGCGAAACTCTTCGACCGCGGCAACCGCGTCGTCGCCGACCAGGACGCAGGTCGGGGAGGAGGGGTCGTCGACGGCCGTGACGATCGCAGCGGCGACGATGGAGGGATCGGCCCCGGCGGCAATGCCATCAGCGATGGCTGCGTCAGTCGCCGCCACCATCGCGGCGTACGGCGACATCGGGTCGATCGTGCCTCGCTTCGCGCTGTCGTAGATCTCGGTCGCGAAGAAGCCCGGCTCGATCGCGACGACCCGTACACCGGTAGAGGTCAACTCATCTTGCAGAGACTCCGACAGACGGCTCACGAGATGCTTTGTCAGGCCGTAGATCGCGAGCACTCCACTACCGGGAAACCGCGCGGCGAACGATGACACATTGACGATCACGCCTTGCCCTTGGCGACGCATGTGGGGGAGAACCGCCCGGCTAAGGCGGAATGGGCCCCAGAAGTTGGTCTCGAACGTGGTGCGAGCCACGCTCTCATCGAGTTCCTCGATCGCCGCCGCCACACCGGGCACGCCCGCGTTGTTCACCAGAACGTCGACGCGGCCGTCGGAGGCGATGATGGTTGCCACTGTTCGGGTGATCTGATCATCGCTGGTGACGTCGAGAGCTTCAACGGCGACGTTCAAACCCTCGCGACGGACGATCTGGCTCAGGCGCTCGCCGCGCGCGGGATCGCGCATGGTGGCGTAGACCCGGTCGCCTCGCCGACCAAAGGCCAATGCCGTTGCGAGGCCGATACCTGAACGGCACCCCGTGATGAGGACGACTGCCATGTCGTGCACCTCCGATCCAACGACGCTAGTCCCACGTCCGCACGACACCGACTGCCAACGCCCGCTCGAGCGCGTGCTGATCGGGGGATCGGCTTCACCGGATTAGCCGTCCCGGGGCACGGCGATCAAGTAGTCGTTGTGACGCTGTCGCAACCAGCGAATCGGCGTGCGTCAATCGTCTCGCCGGAGACGCACGCTTGCGTGTCACCCTTGTCGATGCCCGACGCGTTCGTGTCGAATCGGAGCACCACGTCCGTCCGTCCGTCGCGGTCGATGTCACGATGGTGAGCACGGCCGCGTGTCGTGCAGTCTCGTTGGCTTGCATCGTCGGCATCTCCGAAACAGACGGTGTCGATCCGCACGGTCGCGGCATCGAAGTCGTCGGTCGACAGCAACGCAACCGTGATGGCACCGTTGCCGTTCAGGTTCACCCGGTTGGTGCGGCTCCCCGGCTTGATGTCGATCGGCGAGATCGTCGTTGTGGGCGCGAGCGTCCACATCAGGGCGTGCTCGTGGCCCGCGGAATCTCGCTCGGTCCCCACTATCTGACCGGCGTCGTTGATGTCGGTTGCGAATGTCGAAACCGACCCCGCCCGGACCGGCAGCACGGTCTCGACACCGTCTTGCCATATGACCGGAGCCCACTGGCTGTCCGGTCCGACGACGCGGTACCCGACGACCTGCCCGGCGTTGTTGATCCCGAGCGCCACTCCGGAGCCGAGGGGCACGACGGTCCCGTGGTCCCAGAGGACAGCAAAGTATTCGGTGTTGCCGACTGCGTCCGAGACACTCTGCGTGCCGACCACCTGGCCGGCGTCGTTGATTGCCGCGGCTTCACCGAGGCCTAGTTCGGTCGGCACGCCACCGGTCCAGATGACGGCGTGGCTGTCCATGAAAAGGTCGAGGACGGTCCCGGCGATCTGGCCGGATTCGTTGATCCCCTTCGCAAACCCGCCGTGGCCGTCCTCGAAGGGGATCGGCAGGTCGACGATTGCGCCGTTCTGCCAGAGCACGGGGGATTCTTCACCGTCCGGCAGGAGACCCGTGCGGCTTCCAACGATCTGGCCAACGTCGTTGATGGCCGACGCGACGCCCGACCCAGCGAGGTCGGTTACCACGCCGTCGTCCCATACGACTGGTGTGGGCATACCGCCTCTCGGGTCCTGCAACCGATAGCCAACGACCTGCCCGAAACGGTTGACGTCGGACGCCCCGTCGATCGCGAGCGATGTGACGACTCCGGCATCCCACAGAAAGCCTTGCTGAGGAAAGACGGACTCGGTGCCGGCGACCTGTCCCAGGTCGTTCACGGCGGCTGCGTAGCTGCTGACTATGCCGAGGTCCGTGACGGTGGCGATCTCCTGGCCCTGCGCCCGGCCATCTTGCGCGAGGACCAGCAACGACACGACACCAAGCGACACAACACCAAACGACAGCGACAGTCGCCGCGCACGTGTGCGGGAATACGTCGGCACATCACACCCCCATTTTCGGACCGGCCACAGTGCCCCGTCCTCTATCCCAACGCCGTCGTTGGTAAACCTCCCCACGAGGCGCCGAGCGACGTGCAAGTGGTACGACTGTCGTCGTGAGTCGTTGGCTCTACAGTGCTCTCTTGAAGAATTGCACTAGCGCGGAATGGAGTGCAGCGTCCACGTCGGGCTGATCCGAGTAGAAGCCGTAACCGTGGTCGGCGTTCGGGATCGTCACGGTCATCGTGCGCTTCGCACTCTCAGCCGTCGCTGCTTGGAAAGCCTCGACCTGGCTGAACGGGATGATCTGCTCGTCTTCGCCCCAGAGCAGCATCACCCGGCCCTCGAAGTGCGAGATGTCGCCGGCCGGGTCCGCTGCGATGGTCTCCTGGAACCACTCCAGACTGGTGTTCTGCACCTGGCCGAACGGCGTGGTGACGACTGCGTAGCCGTTCGCCTGCGCCTCGGCGTAATAGGCGTCGAAGTTGCCGCCGAAGAACACATCGAACAGCTGGCGCGGATTCGCCACAGGGCCAAGCAGGGCCACCGCCCGATACGGCGTGAACGGTTG
>DASQTR010000416.1:0-2488 GCA_035641795.1 Ilumatobacter sp. | reverse complement strand
TAGGAGGCCACTGCAGATGACGCTTCCGAAGGTATGGGTGTACGCCGAGGGCGAGGGCGGCAAGGCGACCTCGGCGACGCTCGAGCTGCTCACGAAGGCGCGCGAGATCGGCGACACCGTCGAGGCGGTGTACGCGGGTGCGGACGCCGACACGATCGCCCCGCAGCTCGGCGAGTACGGCGCGACGAAGGTCCACGCCGTCGACCACGGCTCGTCCTTGAGCGGCGTGATCGGCGGTGCGCTGCTCGCCCAGCTCGTCGCCGACGAGCAGCCGGACCTGATCCTCTTCGCGCAGAGCTACGACGGGCGCGACGCGCTGGGGCGGCTCTCGGTGAAGCTCGACCGGCCGGTGCTGACCAACGGCAACGGGGTCGAGGTAGACGGTGACACGGTCGCCGTGAGCACCGCCGTCTTCGGTGGGAACACGATCGTGACGACGGCCTTCGCCGGCGAGAAGCCGTACCTCGCCGGCATCCGGCCGAAGTCGTTCGCACCCGAACCGAGCGGCGGGGGGGCGGCCGAGGTCGTGAAGGTGGAGAGCGTCGACGCCGGTCGGGCGGCGGAGGCGCAGGTGCTCGACCACCACGTGGAGGAGCAGGAGGGACCCAAGCTCGAGGACGCCGACGTCGTCGTCTCTGGCGGGCGCGGGCTCGGCAGCGCCGAGGCGTACGAACCACTGGTGGAAGAACTGGCCAACGTGCTCAAGGGCGCCTCGGGCGCGTCACGCGCCATCGTCGACGCCGGCTGGGTGCCGTACTCGAAGCAGGTCGGTCAGACGGGCAAGACCGTGAAGCCCAAGGTCTACATCGCGATCGGCATCTCGGGCGCGACGCAGCACATGGTCGGGATGAAGGGCTCCGACAACATCATCGCCATCAACAAGGATGCTGAGGCGCCGATCTTCAGCGTGTCGGACCTCGGTGTCGTGGGCGACGCCTCGAAGGTGGTGCCCAAGCTCATCGAGGCGCTGAAGGCGAAGACCTAAGGACTACGACGGGGCCAGTCCCCGCCCGCACGCTGTGGGCGTAGTCTGCGGGTGTGGCGACGGTTGCGGAGCGGCTCCGCGAGGTTCGAACCAAGATCGACACCGCGGTCGAGGCCGTCCGTGCCGATCAGGGCGCGTCGCCCGTCCTGACCGCGGTTGTGGGCGAATTCGCAGCGAAAGCCGAGAAGGCGGCGGGCGCCGGCGACGAGCGAGCAGCCGTCATCGAGCTCGAGCAGGCGGGGGACAGCGCCAAGGTCGCGGCCGAGTCCGACACCGGCGTGACCGACGCGACTCGCGAGGCCGTGCTGGACGCGCACCTGGCGATCTGCATCACCAAGTCGAAGCTGTAGCGTCCTCGACGCGATACCGCCGGCCTCATGAGGCTCGTAGCGCACACGAGCAACTCAACGCGCGTCCGCAACGCGTCCGTACTGTCATACCCCCTTCTTATGATGGCGGTATGCGGTTGTCGGAGTTGCGCAGCGCGATGAGCGAGTACGCGACGCGGTTCGATCCCGCGCGCATCCCGGCGCACGATGCGGCGTGCGTGGTCGAGGATGCGGCCGCGATCAAGAACATGGCGGCCACGGTCGAGGCGCTGGCGGCGGCGCGCGTCGCCGAGACCGCGCTTTGGAAGCGCGACGGCGACCGGTCGGCTGCACACCAGCTGGCCCGCACGACAGGAACATCCGTGAACCAAGCGAAGGACGCTCTCGACGCTGCGCGGCGACTGCGCGAGCTTCCAGCCACCGAGGCGGCAGCCCGGCGCGGCGAGCTGTCGGCCCAGCAGGTGGCGGTGATCACCGACGCAGCGAGTACCGACCCCAACGCCGAGGCGCGGTTGTTGGAGCAGTCGCGCACCCAGAGCTTCGGTGAGCTGCGCGACGATTGCGCCCGCACCAAGGCCAACGTGATCGACCTCGAGGCGCGCCGGCGGGGGATCCACGCCGAGCGCCACCTCCGCAACTGGGTTGACACCGGCGGCGCAGGCAACCTGCATCTCCGCGACAACCCTGAGGTCGTCGCTGGGATCATGGCGACGCTCGAGCCCATCCGCGAGGAGCTCTTCGAGGCCGCGCGCAAGGAGGGCCGACGCGAACCGCAGGAGCGTACGCCGCCGACGCACTCGCCGAGCTCGCCCGCCGCGCCGAGCGGAACGGCTCAGGCGGGAAACCGGCGCGGCGGGCCAAGATCCTCGCCCGGGTCGACCTCACTCGGCTCCTCGGCATGCCACCAGTAGGAGACGACGTGTGCGAACTGGCCGGGTACGGGCCCGTCGCGCCGTCGGCGATCCGTGACCTCCTCGACACCGAAGACCCCTTCCTCGCCGCCGTCGTTACCAAAGGCCAGGAGGTTGTCGGGGTGGCCCACCTCGGCCGGCGTCCTAACGCCCACCAGCAAACCGCGCTCGAGTGGCTGTACCCGACCTGCGCGGCAGAGGGCTGCAAAAACCTGGCGTACCTCGAGAACGATCACCGCCAGGCCTGGGCCCATACCCACACG
>DASQTR010000415.1:0-4733 GCA_035641795.1 Ilumatobacter sp. | reverse complement strand
ACCACGCGCTCTGGTTGCTCGTGCGCTGGGAGGACACGGGAAACGTGACGGACTACACGGCGTACGTCCGGGCCCGGCTCGAGGCGGCGAAGTCGACCGCAGCCGAGCTCGGCCTGTCCGGTCCTCGGCTCGACGCCGAGTGGGGCGCCGTCGACACCCCGAAGCAACACGTGTTGCTGTCGGCGATGTCGCAGATCGGTGTGCCGTACCGCTCGCACATGTCGAAGCCGGGCCGCGGGTTCGACTGCTCGGGCCTGGTCCACTTCGCCTACTCGCAGGCCGGGATTGGTCTGCCGCGATCGAGCGGCGATCAGTTCAGCGCCGCGGTCGAGATCGATCGCGCCGACCTCGAACCGGGCGATGTCGTCTACTACCCGGGGCACATCAGCATGTACGTCGGCGACGACTTCGTGGTTCACTCGCCGCAGCCCGGCCAGGAAGTCGAGGTTCGCGAGATGTTCGACCGCTCGCTTCGCTACGGCGACGTGGTCGACAGCCAGCCGTAAGCCCTAACGAGACTGGTGTATCGGGCCTTCGCCGTCGCGCAGTGAGGGGGTCACCCTGCCCGTGCGGCGGGCGATGATCTCGGCGCAGATGGAGATCGCCGTCTCCTCCGGGGTGCGGGCGCCGATGTCGAGCCCGATCGGCGACATCAGCCGCTCGAGGTCGTCGGCGTCGGTGACGCCGACCTCGGCCAAACGCTGCATGCGTTTTGCGTGCGTCGTGCGGCTGCCCATCACGCCGATGTAGCCGACCTTGGTGGCGAGCGCCCCCTGCACGGCGGGCACGTCGAACTTCGGGTCGTGGGTGAGGATGCACACGGCGTCACGTGCCGACAGATGGGCGCCGCGCTCTTCGAACATCGCTCCGGGCCACGTCACGCGCACCTCATCCGCCATCGGAAAGCGGCGACGGGTAGCGAAGATCTCCCTCGCGTCGCAGACGACGACCCGGTAGCCGAGCACCTTGGCGACCTTGGCCAGTGCGGCGGTGAAGTCGACCGCGCCGAAGATCCACATCTGCGGCGGCGGTGCCCAGCTCTCGACGAACACGCTGACGACCGGCGTGCCGAGCAGATCCTCGGGAGTCGTCTGACCCTCCGGGCCATAGTGACGCATTCCCGAGCGACCGGCCTCGAGCTCCGCCAGGGCGTCGCGGTGGACGACGCGGTCGAGCTCTGCGTGGCCGAGCGAGCCGCCCGGATCGCCGTCGGGGACGACGAGCAGCTTGTGGCCGACGCCGGGCCCGTCGACGATGGTCGCAAACGCGACGGGTTGCTGGTTGCGCAAGCGCGCGGCCAGCCGCTCGTACAGCATCTCCGGCGCGACCTGCTTGACCGGGACACGCGATGCACCGTCGAGTTCCTCGATGTACAAACGGATCGTGCCGCCGCACGTGAGCCCGACGGCGAACGCCTCGTCGTCGCTGTAGCCGAAGGTCACGATCCCGGGCGGGCGATCCCCGGCGAGCACGGACAGCGCCTCGGTCACGACCGCGCCTTCGACGCAGCCGCCGCTCACGCTGCCGACGACCTCGCCGTCACTCGACACCGCCATCGCCGCGCCGGGCTCGCGCGGACCGGAACCCTCGATGTCGACGACGCGCGCGACGGCGATCCGCTTGCCGCTGGCGCGCCATCTGTCGAGGTCGTCCAAGAGCTCTTTCACGCGATCCAGTCTGCCGGACGACACGCGCTTCCGGCCGTGTTCAGATCGTGCGGTCGTGGTCTTGCCAGTACGGCGCGCGCAAGTCGCGTTTGAGGATCTTGCCTGCCCCCGACTTGGGTAGCGGTTGCTCGCGGACCACCACCGAACGGGGCACCTTGAACCCGGCGATGGTCAGCCGGCAGTGGTCGATCAGCTCGGATTCGGTTGCGGTGGCGCCGGGCTTGAGGACGACCTCGGCGTGGACCGCCTCGCCCCATTGCTCGTGGGGCACGCCGAACACCGCCAACTCGAGCACTGCAGGATGGCTGGCGAGCGCGTTCTCGACCTCGGTCGTGTACACGTTCTCGCCGCCGGACACGATCATGTCCTTGGCGCGGTCGACGATGAAGACGTAGCCGCCTTCGTCCACGGAGCCGAGGTCGCCGGTGCGGTACCAGCCGTCCTCCGTGAACACCTTGGCCGTCTCGTCGGGCCGGTTCCAGTAGCCGGGCATCATGTTCGGTCCGCGCACCGTGATCTCACCAACCTCGCCGATGTCACACTGCGATCCGCCCGGGCGGCGGGTCTCCACGTCGACGCCGATGCACGCGGTACCGGCGCTGGCAAGTCGGCGCACGGCATCGGCGTCGCCCGCGATCGCCTTGTCGTGGTCCTCGCTGGTCAGCTGGCAGCAGTGCGGGGACATCTCGGTCATGCCGTAGCCCTGCGAGAAGCCGCACGGCAGCTCCGCCATCGCACGCTGCAAGAGCGCCATCGAGATAGGGGAAGCGGCGTATAGGCACAGCCGCCACGAGGACAGGTCACGCTCGGCCGTACCCGGATGGTTGAGGAACATGTTGATCATCGTCGGCACGAGCACGCACACGGACACCCGGTAGCGCTCGATCATCCGCCCGACGAGATCCGGGTCGAAGCCCGGACATGTGATCTGCGTGCCGGCGACGAGCGTCTGCGCGTACATGTTGGCGACGCCCGCGGAGTGGAACATCGGCGTCAGGTGCAAGAAGCGGTCCGACTCGAACAGCGGGTTGGCCCACAGCATGTGTTTGGCGTTGACCACCAGGTTGCCGTGGGTCTGCATCACGCCCTTCGGCAGGCCTGTGGTGCCACCGGTGTACGTGATGGCGGCGACGCAGTCGGCGTCGAGGTCACGCGGCGGCGCGCTCGAGTCGTGAGCGGCCAGCTCGTCCCATGTCGGTGAGCCGTCGAGCGAGTCGCCGTCGTCCATCCACACGAGGTGGCGGATGCTCGGGCAGCGCTCGCGAAGCGCGATCGCCGTCTCCCATTGACGCGCGTCGGCGATCAGCACGCAGGCCTGGGAATCGTTGACGATGAACTCGAGTTCGGCCAGCGCCAGTCGGAAGTTGAGGTCGTTGAAGATCAGGTTGGCGGTCGGTATCGCCATCCACGCCTCGAAGTGGCGGAACGAATTCATCGCCAGGCCGGCGATGCGGTCGCCGCCGCTCGTGCCGAGTGCCCGCAAGCCGCTTCTGAGGCGGCCGACGCGGTCGGCGAGTTCGACGTAGGTGAACTGGCGGTCGCCATCGATCAAGCCGGGCTTGTCGCCCTGCACCATCGCTGCCCGCCGCAATGGCGTGTCGAGCGTGCCATGCCGAAAGGGGATCGCCACCACGGCGGACATACTGCCTGGAGGGCGACCCGATAGGCGAGCACGACCATCGAGAACTTGGCTGGAGCTCAGCGGAAGCAAAGGGAGCGGCGCGACGTATCCGCTGAACTCCAGCCCGATCGCGGGTTAGGGCGTGTTGATCTCCCACGCCAGCCGCTCCATGGCGTCGAGCGAGTGACCCTCGACGAAGGCGTCGACGTGCGGCAGCGCCGCCGCCATGCCGCGCGCCAGCGGCGCGTAGCCGGGCGTGACCTTCAGCGGATTGACCCAGACCACCTTGTGGGCGGCGCGGTGCAGGCGTGCCATCTGCTCGTCGAGCACCTCCGGATCGCCGCGGTCCCATCCGTCGGACAGGATCACCACGATCGCCCCACGCGCCATCCCGCGCTGGCCCCACTCGTCGTTGAACGTCTTGAGGTCGTCGCCGAGACGTGTGCCGCCGCCGTAGTCGAGCACACGCAAACTGGCGCGGCGCAGCGCGTCGTCGGGATCGCGCGACGACAGCTCCCGTGTGATCCGTGTCAGCCGCGTCCCGAGCGCGAACGCCTCGACCTTCTGGCGGCCGGCGACGGCGGCGTGCACGAACCGGATCAGCGCACGCGCGTAGGGCTCCATCGAGCCACTCACGTCGAGCAGCAGAACCAGTCGGCGCCGCCGCGTGCTCTGTGTGCGGTAGTGCCGTCGCATCGGCTCGCCGCCGGCCCGCATCGCCGCCCTGACGGTGCGGCGGAGATCGGGTGTGTCGGTGCGCGCGTCTGCGGCGGTGAGACGCAGTGCTCGGCGCGGTGCGCCGACGAATCGCAGCCGCGACATCAGCTGCTGTGCTTCCACCAGTTCGTCTGGGGAGTAGTGGCCGAAGTCCTTGTGCCGAAGCACTTCTGTGGCACTGAAGCGCAGCTCGACAACCGGATCGTCGGACGCGTCCGCAGTCTCTGGCTGCTCGCCCTCGTCCTGCTCATTGTCGACGGCGAGCGTGATCTCGAGCGGTTTCTCCTCGAGCACGGTGAGGTCGTCGGCGTGAGCGTGCTCCCAGAAGACAGCGAAGGCGCGGTCGTAGAGCTCGTGATCCTCCGGCCGTCGCACGAGCGTCGCGCGGCCGGCCCAGTACGTGGTGTCGCGGTCCTCGATGCCGGTGCAGGCGATTGCCTCACCGAACGCGATCGTGGAACTGGTCGGGACGTTGAGCCCGGCGCCGCGCAGCACGCGCGTGAAGGCGACGGCGATCTCGCTCGCGTCCCGCGTCGCCGCGCGTTGCATCACCCGGGCCGCATGCCGCGTTCGAACGCCTGCTTCACGATGTCTGCCAGGCCGTGCTGCTCGACGCGCTGGTGGTCCTCCCGGTACTTGAGCACGGTTCCGAGCGTCGTGGCGACCGAACGCTCGTCGAGCCGGCTCACGCCAAGTCGCCCCAACGCCGACGCCCAGTCGATCGTCTC
>DASQTR010000414.1:0-2224 GCA_035641795.1 Ilumatobacter sp. | reverse complement strand
GCGGGTCAGACACGATCTCGGCCGGCCCGCCAGCGGTGGTCGCATCCACGTCGCTCCACACCGGGATGACGTCGAACTCCTCGGTCGGGTCGGGCGGGTCGTCGCCCTCGAGCACGTCGACCACGACCGCTGTGATGTTGTCGCGCCCGCCCGAGGCGTTGGCAGCGTCGACCAGCGCCTGTGCCGCGACGGTCGGATCGTCGCGGTGCGTCGCGAGGATGCCCTGGATCACGTCGTCGGCGACCTCGTCGACGAGTCCGTCGCTGCACAGAAGGAAGCGGTCGCCGCGAATGATCGGCATCGTCCACGTGTCGACGCGAACGTACGGCTCGATGCCGAGCGCGCGCGTGACGATGTTGCGTCGCGGATGGTGGCGCGCTTCGGCCGCCGTGATCGCGCCCTCGGCTACGAGCTCCTGCACGAAACTGTGGTCGACCGTGACCTGCCGCAGCCGGCCGTGTCGTAGCACGTAGCCGCGCGAGTCACCGACGTTGGCGACGGCCAGCACCTCGCCGTCGAGCGGATCGTCCACGACGGCGATGGCGGTGATCGTGGTGCCCATGCCGGTCTGCTCGGGGTTCTGCTGGGAGGCGTTGTAGATCTCGACGTTGGCCTCGTTGATGGCCGCCACCAGGTCGTCGCGCGAGCCCAGCCGCCCGGCGGGCAGACGGTCGTCGAGGCGCGTCACCGCCATCTCGCTCGCAACCTCGCCGGCGAGATGGCCGCCCATGCCGTCGGCGACGACGAAGAGGCCGTCGCCGACGTGGTGGTTGTCCTCGTTCTGCGTCCGCAGTTGCCCTTCGTGCGTGGCCGCACCCCATCTGAGCGTCGCCATCACCGCGTCCCTGTCACCAAGCCGGTCATTGCGCCTCGAACACCGTGTAGCCGATCTGGAGCCGGTCGCCGACCTTGACGGTGCGCGACTCGGTGATGCGTGAGCCGTTGAGATAGGTCCCGTTCCGAGACGCGAGGTCGTCGACGATCACGCGTCCGTCGGCGACCGAGACCTTGGCGTGGTGGCCCGACAGGTAGCTGTCGTCGCCGATCGCGATCGTGTTGTCGGGCTCGCGGCCGATGCCGATCACACCGCTGATCGCATACGCGGCGCCGCGCTTGTGCTTCGGCTCGAGCACGACGAGCCGAGCGGGCACCGTGCCGCGCCCCTTGACAGGTTTGAGATCACGCCGGTCCGCAGCGGGTGCGGGGCTCGACAGAGGGGGCGGCTGCTCGATTGGACCGCGCGCGTTCGCCGGCTGGCGCACCTCGCTCCACACCGCGAACAGCACGCGCGCGAAGAACAGGTAGAGCATGACCAGCAGCACGAGCTTGAGGATGTCGAGGACGGAGTCGGGCATGGAGCTGAGTTGTGTGGAGACCGAAGGTGGGTCAGGAGGCCTCGAAACGCAGACTGACCGAGCCGACCGTGATGATGTCGCCGTCGTTGATGCGGCGGTCGCCGCTCAGTCGTTCGCCGTTCAGGAAGGTGCCGTTCGTCGACCCGAGGTCATTGATCACAAAACCGCTCCCGGAACGATGGATCTCGGCGTGGTGGCGGCTGGTGTTGCCGTCGGAGATCATGATCCGGCAGTCGGAGAGGCGGCCGATCAGATTGCGGCCCTCGCCGAGCTCGATCCGGTCGCCGGACGGCATCACGATCGTGCCCGGGCGCCGGCCGGCCTCGCCCTGCTTGATCTGGGACGTGATGCCGAAGCGGCCCGGCTTGAGCGAGTTGTCGACCCGCAGGTCGACCGTGACCGGGCCCATGAAGTGGTACCCCTCTTCGCGGGCGTACTCACGCACCGCTTCCACGAGCTCGGTGCGCAGGGCGTCCTCGATGTCGGCGAAGCCGGCGTGATCGTCGGCGGCGAGCAGGATCCGGAAATCGTTGGGCACGACCCGCTGGCCCTTGACGTCGACGGTGCGGTGATCGTCCATCTCGCGGATGAGACGGCGCCCCAGCTCGATCGGCCTGATGGAGTTGCGGGAACGGCGGAACACGCCTTCGACCATACGCTCTAGGCGCTGCTCCAGTGCTTGCATGCCCATGGTCGGAGAAAGGCTACTGGCAGGGTGTTCAGGCCCGTCGGCAGCGCCGCTCGCACTCTGGGTTTGCTGCAGTCGAACCGCCCGGACACGGCCGTTCGACTGCGACAAACGCACGACCGCCAACTTGCTGCAGTCGGACGGCCCAGAGGCGGCGGTTCGACTGCACCAAACCGCGGTG
>DASQTR010000413.1:0-2052 GCA_035641795.1 Ilumatobacter sp. | reverse complement strand
GGGCTGGAGGCAGCTCCCACCGCCGCGCCGACGCAGATCGAAGGCGGCTCGCCCGCCTGAACCGAAGACCCGGCGCACGGCGTGGGGTCAGGCACCAAGGACTACGAGGTCGTCGCGGTGGATGACCTCGTGGACCATGCCATCGGGAAGGTCACGGGTTTGCATGCCGGCCACCGCCCGCAGGTCTGACGCGGTCACGAACACCATCCCGCGTGCGAACACCGTTCCGTCGATGGCCCGCACGTCGACGGTGTCGCCTTCGCCGAACGAACCGATCACGTCGCGCACGCCGGCCGGGAGCAGACTGGTCGATCGGCGGGTTAGCGCCTGCCGGGCGCCGTCGTCGACGACGACTGCGCCACGCACTTCGGCCGCGAACGCGATCCAGAGCTTGCGTGCGGGGAGCCGCCGATCGTGGCCGGCGAACGTCGTGCCTACGCCGGCTCCCTCGACGGCCTCCGGCAGGACGCCTTCGCGGGCGGCGTTGGCGATCACCGTGCGCACGCCGGACCACGACGCGATCCGCGCCGCAGCCAGCTTGCTCGCCATTCCCCCGCTGCCGCGACCGCTGCCGCCGGCGTCGGCGCGGATCGACAGCAGCGGATCGTCGGCGGCGACCTCGGCGACCAATCGCGCCCCTTGATCGAAGCGCGGGTCACTGGTGTACAACCCGTCGAGGTCGGTGAGCAGCACGAGCACGTCTGCCTTCATCGAGTGCGCCACGAGCGCAGCGATGCGATCGTTGTCGCCGTAGCGCAGCTCGTCGTTGGCGATCGCGTCGTTCTCGTTGATGATCGGCACGCACCCGAGCTCGAGCAGCCGCGCCAGCGTCTGGCGCGCATGGAGGTATTGGGTGCGATCGACGAAGTCGTGAGGGTCGACGAGTACCTGGGCACCGGTGAGCCCGAATGCTTCCAGCTCAGCGTTCCAGACACCCATGATCCGGCTCTGTCCGACCGCCGACACCGCTTGCAACGTGCGCATGTCGGCGGGCCGCGGTCCGAAGCCGAGCGCCGCCACCCCGGCGGCGACGGCGCCCGACGACACGAGCAACACCTCGTGACCCCGCTTGCGCACTTCGGCGACCTCGCGGGTCACTTTGGCGATCGCATCGCGGGCGATCGCACCGGCATCGTCGGTGATCGACGACGTCCCGACCTTGGCGACAACCCTCATGATTCGCCGTTCACAAATCCGGTTGGTACTCGAAGCTGAACTCGCCGATCCACACGACATCGCCCTCGCGCACGCCGGCACGCGCCAGCATCTTGTGCACGCCCAGCTGCTCGAGCCGGTGGTCGATGTATCCGAGCGCGTCGGGTGTCGTGACGTCGTTGAGCGCAACCACGCGCTCGACCTCGCGCCCGACGAGCCGGAACTCGTGCTCGTCGACGCGCTCGACGGTGGCTCCCGAGGGTTCGGGCCGGAGGACGACCAGCCCCTCGGGCTCTGGGGCAGTGGCGCGGGCCTCGTGCACGAGCGCCGCCATCTGACCGACCAGCGCGCGCACGCCTTGACCGGTGACGGCGGAGATGAGCGGACGATCCCAACCGATCGCCTCCAGCTCCTCGCGCTGCACCGCATCGGCCTTGGTTCCGACCACGATCCGCGGGCGGTCGACGAGATCGGCGCGGTACCGGGCGAGCTCGGTGAGCAGGATCCGCTCCTGCTCCGCCGGCGACGCATCGGGCGACGTGAGGTCGATCAACACGCACAGCACGCGAGCGCGTTCGATGTGGCGCAGGAACTGGTGCCCGAGCCCACGGCCCTCGCTGGCGCCTTCGATCAGCCCGGGGATGTCGGCGACGACGAAGTCGGTCTCGTCGTCGAGCGCCACGACCCCGAGATTCGGCTCCAGCGTGGTGAACGGGTAATCGGCGATCTTCGGCTTGGCGGCCGAGATGACACTGATCAGCGTGCTCTTTCCGGCATTGGGGAAGCCGACGAGGGCAACGTCGGCCATCAGCCGCAGCTCGAGCTTCAGCCAGCGGTCCTCGCCGTGCTCGCCCTGCTCGGCAAAGGTTGGTGCCCGCCGGCGGTTGCTGAGGAACT
>DASQTR010000412.1:0-4687 GCA_035641795.1 Ilumatobacter sp. | reverse complement strand
GCGACCGCCTGCACCAACGCGTGTGTCGCGTCGAGGTCGAGTCGTCCGCGCGGGCTCAACACGACGATGTCGCCGACCATCGACACGGCGATTGCCGGATCGGTGGCGACCGCAAACAGACCCTTGGTCACGTGCTTCCTCCTGGGACGGCGGTAAGTGGCTGCAAGCCTGATGCGCTTCGGTGACGAAACCGCGACAGAACCGCTCCTCCCTCGTGTTATTTGTGTCATTGTTGCGTGGCGGTGGGGTGAAGCGTCGGTAAACACCCAGGTCAGCGTTTCGAGCTGCCTGTCACCGAAATCGCGCGAATGACGTCGTCGAGCGCGTCGACCGTATGGCCGCTCGTGAAGTGGTCGACGAACGGCAGCGCCGCCGCCATCCCACCGACGAGCGGTTGGTAGTCGGCGCTCTTCGCGCGGGGGTTCACCCAGACCACGCGGTACGCCATCCGCCGCAACCGCGCCATCTGCTCGCGGAGCTCCGCCGGATCGCCGCTCTCCCAGCCGTCGGACACGATCACGATGACGGCGCCACGGGCGACGCCGCGCCGTCCCCAACGGTCGTTGAAGTCACGGAGCGACGCGCCGATGCGCGTGCCGCCGGACCAGTCGTCGACATCGGCAACGGCCCCGCGCAGAACCTGCTCGGGGTCGGCGCTGCTGATTGCCAACCGGCGCGTGAGCCGCGTCAACTTGGTTGCGAACACGAACGTCTCGGCGCGGAGCGCCTTCACCGATCCGTGCAGTAGATACAGATAGGCCCGGCTGTACGGCTCCATCGACCCCGACACGTCGGCGATCAACACCACGCGTCGGCGGCGATCGGCCGGCCGGCGCATGCGCAGCGCGAACGGCTGGCCGCCGGTGCGCAGGGCCTGGCGCATCGTGTCGCGCCGGTCGACGGCCCGTCCGTGGTGATGCCGCCGTTGGCGGCGACTGACGCGCATGGGCGGCGAGACCTGCATGGCAGCAACGATTCGGCGCAGCTGCGCCAGCTCGTCGGGTGTGCAGTCGGCGAAATCACGGCGGCGGAGCAGCTCGTCGGCGGTGGCCGGTGCCGGCGATGCGGTCTCGCGCCCGTCGGGGGCATCGAGCGAATCGCGGGTCACCGCCCACGCGGAGGGACGTGGCACGCCGCCCCGGCGGGCGTCGAGCTCGGCCGCGGCATCACCCCAGGCGCGGTTGCGTGCCGTGTCGACACGCGGGATCGGTGCTGCGTTCCCATCCCCACGCGCGTCGGCGACGTCGGTGAGGCCCCGGAACACCGAGCTGAACACGGCGTCGTAGACCGAGATCTCACCCGGGTCGAGTGTCAACGTCACCCGGCCCAGCCAGTACAGCTCGTCGGTCGTCGTCGGGCGCGCCAGCCGCAACGCCGCCGCCCAGCGTCCGGCTCGGTCGGGTGCAACCGAGACGCCGGCGGCGTGCAGCAGGTTGGCGAAACCGGCAGCGACGCCGGCGAGATCGATCGGCGGGCCTTCAGGCATCGACGAGCCAGGCGAACGAGCGCCGGCCCGTCGCCGCGTCGAGCAGTTCGGCGTCCTCGCGATACTTCAACGCCGACCCGATCGTCAGCGCCGCGGCGTCGGCGTCGAGCGTCACGAACCCGAGCAGCCGCAGGGCGCTGATCCACGCGATCGCCTCCGCGATCCCGGGCGGCTTCTGCACGTCGAGCGTGCGCAACCGGGCGACGGCAGCCGCGACCTGCTCCGCCAACGTCTGTGTCGCTTCCGGCACGCGCGAGCGGATGATCTCGGTCGCCCGCTCCCGCGACGGGTAGTCGATCCAGTGATACAGGCAGCGCCGTTTGAGGGCGTCGTGCAGGTCGCGGGTGCGGTTCGACGTGAGCACGACGATCGGTGCGTGAGTGGCGCGCTGTGTGCCGAGCTCCGGGATCGTCACCGACGACTCCGCCAGCACCTCGAGCAGGAACGCTTCGAACTCGTCGTCGGCGCGGTCGATCTCGTCGACCAGCAGCACAGCCGGGCGCGGACCAGGGTGGCGCAGCGCGCGCAGGATGGGGCGTTCGACGAGGTAGTCCTCGGTGAACATGTCGTCATCGCTCAGGCGGTCGTGTCGCGACTCTGCGAGCCGGATCGCGAGTAGCTGGCGCGTGTAGTTCCACTCGTACAGCGCCTCGCCGGCGTCGATGCCCTCGTAGCACTGGAGCCGTACGAGGGGCGTGTCGAGCGCCGCCGCCAGAGACTTGGCGGCCTCTGTCTTGCCGACACCAGCCTCGCCCTCCAGCAGGATCGGCTGCGGCAGCCGGGCGGCGCAGAACAAGGCTGTCGACAACCCCGCGTCAGGGAGATAGCCCACGCCTTGCAGCAGGCGCGCCGTCGCGTCGACGTCGGGCAGCAGCTCGGCGACGGCGCTCACGACGTGGTGTATGCCCCGGGGTCGGCAGCGAAGGCACGGAGGCACCCGCTCCCGCAGAACCACACACGCTTGCCGGCTTGATCGAGATGCAGCGACGACTCGACCGTCGCCACGGTCATTCCGCATACGGGGTCGATCGCCGTGCCGGGGACAGGTTCACTCTCGGCCACTGGTCGGCCCGATGGGCGCGGCCGTAGCGACACGATCTCACTCATGATCGACAGCGCGATCTCCGGCGGCGTGCGGGCGCCGATGTCGAGCCCGGCGGGGGAGTGAATCCTCGCCGCGTGACCGGCGCACAGACCCAGCGAGCCGATCACCGCCTCCGCTCGCTTGCGGCTGGCGACGAGGCCGATGTAGGGCACGTCGGCAGCGATCCCCGCCTGCAGCGTCGCCTCCTCGTCGCGGCCGTGGGAGGCGACCACGAGCGCGCTCGCCGACGAAAGGTCACCGTCGTCGCCGACGCGCCAGCCGAGCTGCACAGCCAGCGACCGCAGCGCCTCAGCTACCGGTGCCGAGCCGGCGACGACGATTGCCGGCGCCGGCATCACCGGCTCGAGGAAGATCTCGAGCGTGCCACCCGACAGGCACGGGTTGTGGACCACGAGCTTGCCGTTCTGATCCGGCTCCGGTTCCGGCGTGATCCGCAACAAGAGTGACTCGCCGCTGTCGAGCAGCGTCAGGCCTTGGGCGCGCACCGTCGACTCGGCGCAGGTGCCGCCGACGAAACCCTCGATCGTCCCGTCGGGCAGGACCAGCGCCTCGGCGCCAGGCCTGGCGCTCGTAGGCGCCTCCGCCAACACGACTCGCGCGTGCACGTACGGCACGCGCGCAGCACGGAGCTCGGCCGCCCGATCGGCCAGCATCAGTCGGTGATGGCGAGGTCGGTGCGCAGCGGCCGGCCCTGCATCGTCATCCACACCTGCGCCGGCGTGAACGGCATGTCGGCATGCCGCACGTTGAACGGCTTGAGGGCGTCGATCACGGCATTGACGATCGCGGCCGGCGATCCGACAGTGGCGGACTCGCCGACACCCTTGCATCCGAGCGGATGGTGCGGCGATGGCGTGACCGTCTCGCCGAGCTCGAACGACGGCACCTCGAGTGGCGTGGGCAACAGGTAGTCCATGTACGAGCCGCCGAGGCACGTGCCGTTCTCGTCGAACGCGATGACCTCCATCAACGCCATGCCGATGCCGTCGGTCAGGCCGCCGTGAATCTGGCCCTCGACGATCATCGGGTTGATGCGCGGCCCGCAGTCGTCGACGGCGATGAAACGGCGAACCTTGGTCTGGCCCGTGCCGCGGTCGATGTCGACCACGGCGATGTAGGCGCCGAACGGATACGTCAGGTTGGTCGGGTTGTACACGGCCGTGGCGTCGAGGTGGCCCTCCACGCCGTCCGGGAGCTCCAGGCTGGAGTGGGCCAGCAGCGCGATCTCCTGGATCGTCTTGCCCTGGTCGGGGTCGCCCTTGACCTGCCAACGGCCGAGCACCCACTCGAGGTCGTCGGCCGAGCACTCGAGCGCGGCGGCGGCGACGATCTTGGCCCGGTCGCGAACCTTGCGCGCCACGACTGATGCCGCCGCGCCCGACACGGGCGTCGAGCGTGAGCCGTAGGTGCCGAGCCCGAACGGGGTCTGGTCGGTGTCGCCGTGCACGACCTCGACGTCCTCGGGCGGGATGCCGAGCTCGTGGGCGACGATCTGGGCGAACGTCGTCTCGTGGCCCTGCCCCTGCGTCTTCACCGAGAGGCGGATCACCGCCTTGCCGGTGGGATGGACGCGCAGCTCACAACCGTCCGCCATGCCGAGCCCGAGGATGTCCATCGTCTTGCGCGGTCCGGCGCCGACCGCCTCGGTGAAGAACGAGACGCCGATGCCCATCAGTTCACCGCGCTCGCGTTTGTCGGCCTGCTCCCGGCGTAGATCCTCGTATCCGGCCATCTGCATCGCCATCCGCAATGCCGCCTCGTAGTCGCCCGAGTCGTACTCCCATCCGGTCGGCGTCAGGTAGGGGAACTGCTCGGGCCTGATCAGGTTCCGTAGGCGCAGCTCGGCGGGGTCCATGTCGAGCTCGTCCGCCAGGCAGTCGATCAGGCGCTCGATCAGGTACACCGCTTCGGTGATGCGGAACGAGCACGCGTAGGCAACGCCACCGGGCGCCTTGTTGGTGTACACGCCGGTGACCTTGCAGTGCGCCGCCGGGTAGTCGTACGAACCGGTGAACACGTGGAACAGCCCGGCGGGATAGTTGGTCGGTTGCGCCGTGGCATTGAAGGCACCGTGGTCGGCGAGCACATCGGTGCGA
>DASQTR010000411.1:0-4690 GCA_035641795.1 Ilumatobacter sp. | reverse complement strand
CGCACGAGGGGGCATGGTCAGCCACGCTGCGGTCGTCGCCCGCGGATGGGGCATCCCCGCCGTGGTGGGCGCCGGCAGGATCGACATCGACGGTGACGCCGTGCACGTCGGCCGCAGGACGTTGCGCGCCGGTGACGAGATCACGATCGACGGCAGCTCGGGCAAGGTCTACCTCGGCATCCTCGATACGGCCGGCGCCGACGCCCCGCCCGAACTGGAGACGTTGCTGGCCTGGGCCGACGCGATCGCGGCGGGCAGCGTGCAGGTGCGCGCCAATGCCGACACCGAAGGCGACGCCAGCCAGGGCCGCAAACTCGGCGCCCAGGGGATCGGTCTGTGCCGGACCGAGCACATGTTCCTCGCCGCCGATCGGCTTCCGATCATGCGCCGGTTCATCATGGCGCGTTCGCCGGATGCCGAGCAGGTGGCGCTGGCCGAGCTCGAACAGGCCCAGACCGCCGACTTCGAGACGCTGCTCGAGGCGATGGACGGGTTGCCCGTCACCGTGCGCCTGCTCGATCCCCCACTGCACGAGTTCCTGCCCGACCTGGTCGAGCTGACGGCGCGTGACGCGAGGGGCGAGCTCGACGAGTCGGAACAGGTCGAGCTCAGTTGCCTGCGGCGGCTGCGTGAGGCCAATCCCATGATCGGCACGCGCGGCGTGCGGCTCGGTGTGGTTCGCACCGGCCTCTACGAGATGCAGGTCCGTGCGCTCTGCCAGGCGGCGGCCAACCTGTTCGCACGCGGTAAGCGGCCGCACGTCGAGATCATGATCCCGCTCGTGATCGAGGCGGAGGAGTTGCGCATCGCTCGCGGATGGGTGCGGGACGTGCTCGACGAGATCGGCCACCCCGAGTTGAAGTCGTCGGTCATCACGGTGGGGGCCATGATCGAGACGCCGCGGGCGGCGCTCACCGCCGGCGGGCTCGCCAAGCACGCCGACTTCTTCTCCTTCGGAACCAACGACCTGACCCAGATGACGTACGCGTTCAGCCGCGACGACGTCGAGGCGAAGCTGCTTCCGGCCTACCTGGCTGCCGGGATCCTTCCCGCCAACCCGTTCGCCGTGCTCGACCAGGAGGGCGTCGGCGAGCTCGTGCGGATCGCCTGCAGGCAGGCACGCGCGGCGAAGCCCAACATCAAGCTCGGCGCCTGCGGTGAGCACGCCGGCCACCCCGATTCGGCGGCATTCCTCGTGGGCCTCGGCCTCGACTCCGTGAGCTGCTCGCCGTTCCGGGTGCCGCTCGCCCGGCTCGGCGTCGCCCAAGCACTACTCGCCAGCGGGCGGGTCAGGATCAGCGACATCGAGTTCGACCTCGAGTCCGCACCCTCGGGCGCGACCGAGCATGCTGGTGAAATGGACGACACCCAGCCGCTCGCGGTCGACGAGGCGCTGGTACTGCACACGCTTCGCGTTCGCGGGTTCGTGACTCCCGACGGCTTCCGCGAGAGCCTTGGCACGTACCCGGCCGACATCGTGGCCGACCTCGTGGCCGCCGGTCAGGTACGCCACATCGAGAAGCGCGATATGTATGGCCTGCTGCCACCGGGCAAGGAGCGTCAGGAGGCCCTGATCGACAGCTACGCCGGACCCGACGTGCAGGCGCGACTCAAGGCGCACTACGACCGTTTCCTCGAGCTCAACGAGGTCTTCAAGCAGCTCTGCACCGATTGGCAGGTGCGTGGCGATGCTCAGAACGACCACACCGACGCCGCCTATGACGCCGACTGCATCGCCAGGCTGGGACAACTCTGTGCAGACTCGCACCCGACGATCGAGGGGTTCGCTGCGGCCCTGCCGCGGATGGCGCGCTACGCGCCGCGGCTCGACGAGTCGGCGGCGAGGGTCGCGGCAGGCGAGACCAAGTTGTTCACCGGTGTGATGTGCGGGTCGTTCCACGACGTGTGGATGGAGCTGCACGAAGACCTGATCGTCCTGCTGCGCATCAACAGGGTCGAGGAAGGCTCTTTCTAATCACGTTCTAGTCAATGGCAGGCTAGACCTGCGGCTCGACGATGGCAGGCGTGTGGCCGGCGAGGAAGTTCTTGATCGCGGCGTCGGCGGCCGGCCGCGATTCGTCGTCCTTCCAGTGTTCGAGGAACGTGGCGTCGGGCGCCAGTGCTGCGATCTCACGCGACGTCGACTGTGGGTGGTACAGGTCGTTCCCCATCGCCACCAGCATCGGAACCTCGATCGCCGCCACGTCGTCGCGGGTGGCGGTGAGCAGGAACTCGCCGTCCCACATGTTGCTCCGGAACGACGCCCAGTCGTCGGCGTCCGCCTCGGGATGAGCGCTGGCGATCTCGCCTGCCCACCGGTCGAACATCTCGTAGAACGCATCGCGGTTGCCGTCGACGCCGACGGGCTGCAGCAGCACCGCGGAGGCGAACCGCTCGGGAGCAGCCCTGAGCAGGCCGGCGATGTATGGGCCGCCGATGCACATGCCCACCACGTGACAGCGCTCGATGCCCAGCTCGTCGAGCAGCGCCAACTGGTCGTCGCGGTAGGTCGTCCAACCGGTGTCGGCTGTGACCGGCGCCGTCGAGCGTCCGGCGTTGCGCTGGTCCATGCCGATCACACGAAAGCGATCGGCGAGCGCCACCCGCGGATTCCACGGCATCTCGTTCCACTTCTCGTTAGTGGAGCGCATCCCGCCCGGCGCGATCAGCAGCACCGGGAACCCGTCGGGCATCCCGTCGTCGTCGTAGTGGATGACGGCGTCGCCACGCTCGAACGCCGTCACCTCACGCGTTCTCCAGCACGAGCACGCCGTTGTGCGTGTTCGACGTCGGGACGTGGGTGGCGCGGTAGATCTCCTTGACCTGAGGGTTCATGGCCCCGCGCATGATCAACCACATCACGAGCTCGATGCCCTCCGAGCCCGCTTCACGGAGGTACTCGAGGTGCGTGATGCGCGTCGCCGCCTCGGGGTCGTGGACGAGCGTGTCGAGGAAGTGGGCGTCCCATTCGGCGTTGATCAGGCCGGCGCGCTGTGCCTGCAGCTGGTGCGACAGCCCGCCGGTTCCGAAGACCACGACTCGCTCATCGCCCGGGTACGAGTCGATCGCACGCCGGATCGCCTGGCCCAGCCGGTAGCAGCGGTTCCCCGTCGGCGGCGGGTACTGGACGACGTTGACCGCGAGCGGGATCACCTTGCAGGGCCACGCCGCCGGCTGTCCGAAGGCCACCGACAGCGGCACCGTGAGACCGTGGTCGACCTCCATCTCCTGGACGAGCGTCATGTCGAACTCGTCGAGGATCAGCGACTCGCCGAGATGCCAGGCCAGTTCGGGATGACCGATGACCTCGGGAACGGGCCGGCGGCCGAAGCCCTCGTCCGCGATCGCGAAACGCTCTGCCGTGCCCAGCGCGAAGGTGGGGATGATCTCGAGCGAGAAGGCGTTGGCGTGGTCGTTGTAGACGACGATGCAGACGTCGGGGCTGACGCCCGCGATCCACTCCCGCAGCGGTGGCAGCTTGGCGAAATAGGGCGCCCAGTAGGGCTCCTCGGTGCGGCCCTTGTCGATCGCCACGCCCACGGCTGGGATGTGCGACGTGCCGACGGCGCCGACGAGCTCAGCCATGGCTGGGGTCCCTTCTTGCATCGCCGGCGGTGGATCGATTGCCCTCGATGCCGCGGCCTCCGCCCAGCATCATCCCGACGTACTCCTCCTCGCTGACGCCGGTCTGCTTGGCGGCGAGCTGCTGGAAGGTCAAGCCGTCGCAGGCGGCGAGCTTGAAGGTGTAGTAGATGTTGCCGCCGAGCTCGAGCATGCGCACCCAATCTCGCGTGAGCACGGCTTGGCGTTGCTCCGGCGTGAGCGCGAACCGGTCGAGGTAGCCCTCCTCGTCGGCGCGGAACGCCTCGCGGTTGGCTTCGTCGCGCAGCGACATGCAGAACATGTTGAGCCAGTAGCCCTCGCGACTGCGACGGCCGTCGAACACGTACGTGCCGGGGATGTCGTCGTACTCACGCACGATCGCATCGTACGACGCAACGGTGAAGACAGGGCTGCGGGCGTTCGCCGCTGCGAACAGCCGGCGTCCCGTGGTGTTCTGACACCATGGAACCATGACCGAAATCCGACCGTTCAGCATCGACGTGCCGGAATCGGTGCTCGACGACCTGCGGGTGCGCTTGACGCACACGCGCTGGCCGGATCGTGAGAACGTCGACGACTGGTCGCAGGGCATACCCCTCGCCTACGTCCAAGACGTCGCCGCATACTGGGCGCAGGGTTACGACTGGCGCGCCCGCGAGGCCGCCCTCAACCGCTTCGACCAGTTCGTCACGACCATCGACGACGTCGACATCCACTTCGTGCACCAGCGCTCGCCACACGAGGCGGCGCTGCCGCTGCTCGTCACCCATGGCTGGCCGGGTTCGATCGTCGAGTTCCACAAGGTCATCGAGCCGCTCGTCAACCCTGTCGCGTTCGGCGGCGACGCAGCCGACGCCTTCCATGTGATCGCACCCTCCCTGCCGGGCTTCGCCTTCTCAGGCAAGCCGCCTTCCGCGGGGTGGGGCGTCGAGCGTATCGGTGCCGCCTGGATGACCCTGATGGCGAGGCTGGGCTACGACCGCTACGTCGCCCAAGGCGGTGACTGGGGCAGCGCCGTCACCACCGAGATCGGCGCCGGCGACCCGGAGCACTGCGCGGCGATCCACATCACGCTCAACATGTCCGG
>DASQTR010000410.1:0-5955 GCA_035641795.1 Ilumatobacter sp. | reverse complement strand
TGTCTGGCACGCCGAGCCCCGCGGCTGCCAAACCCGTAAGAAAGCCGCATGCCTGACATTGGGTGGTGCGCGACAGCTTGGTGCCAGGCACCCAGTCCTCCGACGGGTTCATGTACCTGACTGGGGTGCCAGGCACCGGAGCGACCAGTCCGCTGAATCTCCTGACACGGATCAGACACCGGACGGGCGTGGACGCCAGAAGATCGCAAGCAGTAAGAGCGCCCCGACGCCGCCGACGACGAGTGAGACCAGCAGACCAGTGGTGCCCGTCAGGTCGTCGTTGATCTCGAGTGCGTCGTCGAGCGACCAGTCGCCAGGGCCAACGGCGCCGAGCGTGACGCCGCACAAGAGCAGGGTCATCACGTACTCGTAGCCCTCGCCCTTGTTGAAGATGAAGAACCCGTTCTTGAAGTGGTTGGCGATCCACGCCACCGCCATCGTGCCGACGACGCCCGCCCCGCCGAGCGGCGTCAAGAGGCCGAGCACGAGTAACGCGCCTGCACCGATCTCCGTGAGGCTCGCCAACCACGCCTGCAGCATCGGCATCCGCATCCCCATCGAGCCGAACCAGCGCGCGGTGCCACCGATCTTGCCGCCGCCGAACACGTGGCGGATGCCGTGGGCGAGCATCACCGCCCCGACGCCGAGCCGCAGCAACAGCAGTGCAAGATTGACCGCATCGGCGTCACTCATGGTTCCGACGCTATTGGTGCCGGTCAGGCGAACCGGAAGTCAAGCTTGCCGAGGCCGCCGTAGTCGGCGACGAACTCGTCGCCGGGTTGCACCCACAACGGCCGCGTGAACGACCCGGCGAGGATCAGCTCACCGGCCTGCAGCGCCGTGCCGAGCCCTGCAAGCCGCCGCGTCAGCCACGCGATCGAGCGTGCCGGGTGGTCCAGCACGGCGGCCGCCACGCCCGACTCCTCGATCTGCCCGTTGCGCCGCAGCACCGCTGCTACCCATGGGATGTCGATCTCGTGCACGTCGAAACGCTGGTGGGCGACGATGATCCCGGCGTCGGCGGCATTGTCGGCCACCGTGTCGACGATGGTCCGCGTCGATCCGGTGTCGGGGTCCTTCATCTGGATGCGGGTGTCGAGGATCTCGATCGCCGGTGTCACGTACGACGTCGCCTCGAGCACGTCCTCGAGCTCACAGTCGGTGCCACTCAGCTCGTGCCCGAGCACGAACGCCAGCTCGACCTCGATCCGCGGCGCGATGAAGCGGTCGAACGGCACGGTGTCGCCAGGCCAATAGAACATGTCGTCGTAGATCACACCGCTGTCGGGCTCGTTGACGCCCACCGCGTCCTGCATCACCTTCGACGTGAGTCCGATCTTGCGCGCCTGCACCACGCGACCGGCCTGCTCGTTGAGCCGGATGCCCGCCGCCTGGATCGCGTAGGCGTCGTCGATCGTGAAGTCGGGGTACAGCTGCGAGATCTGCTTCGTCGGCTGCTTGGTGCGCTCGGCTTCGATGATCCGTTGCGCCAGTTCGGTCGCCGTCTCGGCGTCGATCATCGGATGCTCACGGCGCGTCGAGCGGCAGGCGCGGGAAGTCGGGGGGCCGCTTCTCGAGGAACGAGCTCACGCCTTCCTTGAAGTCTCCGCGGCCGAAGCTTTCGAGGATCAAGCGTTGTGAGTCGTACTCCGCCGCACCCAGCCCGCGGTGGAGTTGCTCGTACACCTGGCGCTTCATGATCGCCATGCTCGTCGGCGAGGAGCCGCGTGCCAGGTTCTCGACGTACCCGCAACTGAACGACATCAACTCGTCGGTGCCGACGAGGTAGTTGGCGAGTCCCAGCCGGTAGGCCTCCTCGCCGTCGACGCGGCGGGAGGAGAAGAGGATGTCGAGCGCCACCGCCGGGCCGACGAGCCTGGGCAGAAGCCACGACAGACCCCACTCGGCGATGAGGCCGCGCTGGACGAAAGCACTCACGAACAATGCGTTCGGGGACACGACGCGGATGTCGCAGCACAACGCGAAGGGCAAGGCCATGCCGGCGACGGCGCCGTTGATCGCCGCGATCACCGGCTTGTCGATCGCCATGACGTACGGGAACCGCCCGGCGAAGTCGTCGGCGCCATCCTCGCGCGCCCACGCCGGACGTGTCCCGGGTCGCGTGAGCGCGTGCGCGCCGTCGCCGCTGCTGATGCCACTCAGCAGGTTCATGTCGGCGCCGGCGCAGAACGCCCGCCCTTCGCCGGTGACCACGATGCCGACAACCTTCGGATCGGCGGCGGCACGCGTGAGCGCGTCGCGAACCTCGACGTCCATCGTCTCGGTCCATGCGTTGAGTGCGTGCGGTCGGTTCAGTGTGACGACCGCGACCGGGTCGTCGACCTCGTAACGGATGTCCTCGTACACGCCCGGAGCCTGCCACACAGCACCCGGCCCTAGGCAGACCCGGTGTCAGCCTCCATCAAAACCGGCGCATTCACAACTCGCGATAGCCGCTGACCCGAGTTCGCTCATCGAGCTGTTTTGATCGCCATCCGCCCGGAGTCGTCGATTCGGTGCAGTAAGAGTTGGATGTCCTGCTCGTGGAAATATTGATCGACGGCGGTGCGCGCGCCTTGCCAAAATCCGTAATCATCCAGAATGATAACGCCGCGGTCCGAAACGAGATGATAAAGATGTTGAAGTTCATGATATGTTGACTCGTACCAATCTGTGTCGAGTCGCAATATCGCGATCTGTTCTGGAGCGCGATCCGGAAGGGTCTCCTCGACTTTGCCTTGGACGAACATGAAACGCTCTCGTGGATAGTCGGTCGAGTAGACGTTGGCGCGGACGTCGTCTATAGGTGCGTAGGCGCGTAGTTCCTCTGGAAGAGCGGTCGTGTCAAGGACGCCATGCTTGGTCGCCTGTCGCCATTTAGCCGTTGGGCGCCCGCCTCGGAACGTAACATCTCGGTCGGATGGTGGCGGTTGTCCTTCGAACGTGTCGAATAGATACACATCCCGATCGGTGACTCGCGCTTGCAGCATCGTCATTGCGGCCATCATGACGCTTCCGCCACGCCACACTCCACACTCGACAATGGCGCCGGGTACTCCGTTTGCCACGACGTAACGCGTCGCTTGATGAAGCGCGTACATCCTGCTGATGGTGCTCATGGTGAACGGCTGGCACTGTTCGTAGAGCGATAGAAAATCAGGATCTAAATCGTGAGGGACGGTCTCAACAACAGAGTAACCCCTCTTTCTGAAAGCTGCGAGCGCGGCATGCTTCATTCGTCGAGAAAGATCCATCCGAGGGGGGCGAGGTATGCGCATCAGTAGCTCCGGCTCAGGCGGTAATGGAGATGAACGACGCCATTTCGGAACCGGCGTTCGTCGAGGAGTTGGAGTTCTGCTCGGACGTTGTCCGACAAGGCATGCTTGCCGCCGCCCACCACGACGGGGCACAAGAACAGGTGGCACTGGTCGACAAGCCCCGCAGCGATTGCCTGGCTGGCAAGCTCGGCGCCTCCAATTTGCGATGCGTGCTCCCGAGGCCTCCTTGAGCTGACGCACGGCGGTGGGATCGAACTCTCGCTCGACGAGTGTCCGCGCACTGGAGCCTGAAGCGTGCGGGAGTACACGACCTTTTCGGCTGCTTGCCAGATTCGGGCGTCGTCCCAGAACACCGGCGGCTCATCGGTCTCGGTTGGCGGGTTGTCCCAGAACATCATCGTCTCGTACATCCGGCGCCCGTAGAGGTAGGTACCCATCGTCCGTTCGAGATCGTTGACGAACGCATGCACTTCCTCGTCGGCATCGACCAGTCGGACTTACCCTCTGCGTCCTCGATGTACCCATCAAGCGAGGTGATCGCTGCATAGATGAGCTTGGCCATTGAACCTCGTCCCGCCGCTCGCTGCCCTCTAGTCAAGCAACCGGCAGAACGTCGGACTCGCATATGCCGCTAGGAGCTTTGACGTTCTGCGCTGGTGCCCGTTCGAGGCGTTGCCACGCTCGGATCGCGTCATGGTGACCGCCCACTACGTGCGGAGGGCGGCAGGATGAATACCGGTCCCAAAGGCAACCACCGTTCTTCGCCAACTCCCGGGGCGATCAATTGTGACAGTGACCGGCGTCAGCGAAGGTAGCCGCACAGCGCCGCGACATCCTCGTCAGTGAGATCGCGGTCTCGTGGGCCGCCTTCTCTGAGCACCTCTTCAGTGACGATGAAGTCCTGGGTGGTCTCGTCCCAAACAAAGGTCAGCTGGAGTTGGAGACTGCCGGCATTCAGTTCGACCGGGCCGTATCCGGGCACAACCCAGGAGTGATTGAAATGGCCGGTGGCATGAATGGTTTCGATGAAGCCATCGCCGGTGACTTCCGTCCAGATTTGGTCTACTCCGACTTCCCGAGATGTCAGCGAGCCACCGGGACCATTGAGGGTGCGGGTGAGGCTGTAGCGAGCGATCGTGAGATCGTTGTTGTGGGACGAAAATGTGATCGTCCCCTGGAGGGTGTACCACGTTTCGAAGCCGCAGGTCTCGGTGAATAGCATCGAGGGGAACTCATCGTCGACCACCTCCGTGAAGAACTTGTCCTCGGGCGGGGCGGCGAGCCCGGTGCTCGCAGCTCCGATGGCGGGTAGCAGACCAGCGAACAGGACGGCGGCGGGCAGACACATCAGTTTCTTGTTCATCGTTCCTCGCTTTCGGTTACCGGCCAGTGGGTGCGGCCGGGGATGAGCAAGATCATGGGTCGGGCGTCTAAAGAACCACTCAAAAGTCGTGGTTGAGCCGGTTCGATCCTCGGTGTGCCGAGCCAGTGCTGGTGTCATGGGCCCCCGAAAATCGAAGGACGGGCGATCACGCGGCGGATGGTGGATGTAGGCGTGTGCCGTCCGGGCGCGTGATGTGCCATAGGCCTGCGTTGTCGCGTCGGGCGTGGTAGCCGTTGCGGTATTTGAACAGGTTGTGGTGTTTGCACATCACGGCTGCGTTGGCGGCGTCGGTCGCGCCGCCGTCGGCGTGGCTGTGGAGGTGATCGATCTGGGAGATGGCCGCTCGGATCGTGCATCCGAGCCAGATACATCGTGATTCGAGCACCTGTACGACGTCCTTCAGGGGGCCGGTGAACAAGCGTCGTAGGCGGCCGGCGTTGACGACCACCCCGGCTGTCGACGACGATCCGGCGGACATGGCCCAGCACCGCCAGGGCAACGGCTCTGACGGCATGCGCACGGGGGTGTAACAGCGTCATCGGCAGGGCGTTAGGGAAGCTCACGACGTGCAACCGCGTGCCACATCGGTCGTGCATCGCGGCACCGCGGGCGTCGCTGTTTACGATGCGGCGGCATGGATCGGATCCTCACGACGCACGTCGGCAGCTTGGTTCGCCCTGACGATCTGGTTGCGGCGTTGAAGGCCCGACGCGCGGGGGACGCCGACGCCGTCAGCGACGCCGCGTTCGAAGCGTTGCTCGCCCGCTCGGTCGCTGCCATCGTGCGGCAGCAGGCCGAGGTCGGGATCGACCTCGTGAGCGACGGTGAGTTCGGGAAGACGATCAGTTGGTCGCGCTACATCCTCGAACGGCTGAACGGGTTCGAGGACCGGCCCGACGCGGACACTGCCGACACCGACCCAAAGCGTCCGCTCGGGCCGCGTACCGACGTCGAGCAGTTCCCCGAGTTCTACGCCGAGTACAACTCGACACAGGGCTTCGAAGACTTGATGCGGAACCCCGTGTGCGTGGGGCCGATCTCCTACGCGGGACACGACGCGCTGCAGCGCGACATCGCCAACGTCGAGGCGGCAGTCGATGCCGCGCTCCAAGCGGGATATCAGGTCGCGGCGTTCCTCCCTGTGGTGGCACCGGCGAGCGTGGCGTACAGGCGCCATGACGTCTTCTACGCGTCGGAGGAGGAGTACGTCTACGCCGTCGCCGAGGCGCTGCGCGAGGAGTACCGGGCGATCGTCGATGCCGGGCTGACGCTGCAGGTCGACGACGCCCACCT